>CAYOGS010000008.1:0-15151 GCA_964403435.1 uncultured Rhodospirillales bacterium
TCGGTATCCTCTGCAAACCATACTGAACGCTTTAGAAAAGCAACTGCAAACGAGGCGGCAAAACCATAACTGTACTGAGAAAATGTCGACGAGTGATGAGGGGCAGGGCAGATATTTCGAGTGGGATTAATACGTCTTCGCCTTGAAGTTAAGCACCACGCCGTTCATGCAGTAGCGCAGGCCGGAGGGTTTAGGCCCGTCTTCGAAGACGTGGCCGAGGTGGCCGCCACAGCGGGCGCAATGCACCTCCGTGCGCGGCATGATCAGTTTGTGGTCAGTGTCGGTACCAATGGCGTCAGGCAAATGGTCCCAGAAACTCGGCCAGCCTGTGCCGCTGTCATATTTGGTGGCGCTGTCATACAGCGCATTGTCGCAGCCGGCACAGTGGAAGAATCCGGCACGCTTTTCGTGCAGTAGCGGCGAGGTGCCGGCCGCTTCGGTGCCATGCGCACGCAGCACATCATATTGCGCCGCGCTCAGTAGGCTTCGCCATTCGGCATCGCTCTTTGTAATGGGGAAGGTGCCGGTGGCGGCCATTGTGGCGGTTCCTTTCAAACTGAGGGCGGGCAGTCCTATAGCCAACAACACCAGGAAGCTACGGCGTGAGGAAGTTATAGCAGGCATTGGCATCTCCTTGGGGCGTGTATTCTATTATACGCCGGCAAGGGTGCCAAGGTTTCAGCCGTTGGTTGATTTTTTCGTCAGTTCAGGTGTCGGCATGGAATTTTTCATATCCTTGCGACCGCAATTGGCAGGCTGGGCAAGTGCCGCAGCCAAAGCCCCAAGCATGCCGCGCCCTCCGATCGCCCAGATAACAACTATGGGTAGAGTCGCGGATGACCTCAAGCAAGGTCGTGCCGCCCAGTTCTTGTGCTAGTGTCCAAGTCGCCGCTTTGTCCAGCCACATCAGTGGCGTATGGATAGTCAGGTCATAATCCATGCCGAGATTGAGTGCCTGCTGCAACATCTTCAGCGTCCGGTCGCGGCAGTCGGGATAGCCTGAGTAATCCGTCTCGCACATGCCGCCCACCAGGTGTTTACAGCCTTGCCGATAAGCCAGTGCGGCGGCATAGGTGAAGAACAGCAAGTTGCGCCCTGGCACAAAAGTGTTGGGTAGGTTGTCTGTGGCAAAGCTTATGGTGCGCTCGCGCGTCAGGGCGGTCTCGCTGATGGCGTTGAGCGCTGGTAGCTCGAGCACATAATCTTCGCCTAGCCGTGCAGCCCAGTTTGGTTTGCAGGCGGTTAGTGCAGCACGGATTGGCGCGCGGCACTCCAGCTCCACACGGTGGCGCTGCCCATAATCGAATCCGATAGTGGTAACGCGGTCGAACTGCTCCAGCGCCCAAGCCAGACACGTGGTTGAATCCTGCCCGCCGGAAAACAGTACGAGGGCTTCGGTCATCGAGCGGCCGGTTTGGTCTTGCGACTTGCCTTCTCCTGCAACCCGCTTTGCGCCATGCGCCGCTGGAGGATTCGAGCGACTTGATCGGGTGTGATGCCCGTAGCCGCCCACAGCACAAACAAATGATAGAGGAGGTCGGCGGATTCTTCACGTAGCCGCGCCTTATCGCCGCGCACCGCCTCAATCACCGTCTCCGCCGTTTCTTCACTCAGCTTCTTGGCAATTTTCGGCACACCCGCCGCGAACAGTTGCGCCGTATAGGACTGCTCGGTCTTAGCGCGTTTGCGACTTTTGATGGTGGCGAACAGTTGGGTGTAAGTCGCTTCGGACATGGCGTCTCCTATAACCGTACTGGCAAGCCTTGTGCGCTGAGGTGCGCCTTGACCTCGGCAATCGTATGAGTGCCGAAGTGGAAGATGCTGGCCGCCAGCACGGCATCCGCGCCGGCGCGGATGCCTTCGGCCAGATGGTCGAGAGTACCAGCGCCGCCTGAGGCGATGACGGGAATGGTCAGACGCTGCGTGATCCGTCGCAGCAGCTCCAAATCATAGCCGTCCTTGGTACCGTCGCGGTCCATGGAGGTCAGCAATATTTCCCCGGCGCCCAGCGCCGCCGCCTGATCTGCCCAGGCTAGCGCATCGAGCCCGGTATCCTCGCGCCCGCCTTTGACAAACACATGCCAGGTGTCCTGGCCGGTGCGTTTGGCGTCAATCGCCACCGTCACGCATTGGCTGCCGAATTTTAGCGCCGCTTCCCTAATTAACTCTGGCCGTGCCACAGCGGCGGAGTTCACCGCCACCTTATCGGCACCAGCCAGGAGCATGCGGCGGAAATCCGCGACGCTACGGACACCCCCACCCACCGTCAGCGGCATGAACACGGCTTCGGCCGTGTGCGCCACAACTTCATAGATGGAATCCCGGTTCTCATGGCTGGCGGTGATGTCGAGGAAGGTGAGTTCGTCTGCGCCAGCGGCGTCATACAACTTAGCCTGCTCCACTGGGTCGCCGGCATCGCGCAGTCCCACGAAATTCACGCCCTTGACGACGCGACCATCTTTGACGTCGAGGCAGGGAATGATGCGGTGTTTGAGCATGGTCAGGCCAGCAATTTCAGCGCCTTGGCCACGTCAATCCGCCCGTCATAGAGCGCCCGGCCGACGATGACACCGCCAATGCCGGCGGCCTCCTGTGCCTTCAGCGCCTCGAGATCGGCGATGCTTGCAACACCGCCGGAGGCGATGAGAGGGGTGGTGAGAGCGTAAGCGAGGTCAACAGTAGTCTCCATGTTTACGCCGCCCATGGCCCCGTCGCGGTTGATGTCGGTATAGATGATAGCGCTCACCCCGGCATCTTCGAACTGCAGGGCGAGATCCAGCGCCTTGACGCTGCTCGCCTCCATCCAGCCGGCCACGGCGACATAGCCATCGCGTGCGTCAATGCCCACGGCGATGCGGCCGGGGTATAATTTGCAGGCTTCGCGCACCAGTTGTGGTTCCTTGAGCGCCACGGTGCCTAGCACCACACGGCTCACGCCCTTGCTTAACCAGGCTTCGATGGTAGCGAGATCGCGAATGCCGCCACCGAGTTGCACGGGCAGCTTGACGGCAGCCAGGATGGCCTCCACCACGCCGGCATTCACTGGCTTGCCTTCCACTGCGCCGTTCAAATCCACGAGATGCAGCCAGGTAAAGCCCTGCTCGGCGAAACGTCGCGCCTGCGCAGCCGGGTCGTCTCCGAACACCGTAGCATGCTCCATTTCGCCACGCAGCAAGCGCACGACCTGGCCGTCTTTAATATCAATCGCGGGGTATAAAATCATGCCGCCTCTGCCTTGTATGCCGCAGGGATGGCAGAGCCGGCCGCCAGCGTCAAGCCGGCAAATGCCGAGCAATCCATTGCGAAAACGGCCGTTCTGCCCGCAGCGCCAGAGCTGCCAGCCCCAGCGAAGCAGCGGCAAACAGCATCTGCGCCCAAAAAGGCGCCTGGGCATAAAACAACGACAGCAGCACCACGAGGGGAAAATGCAGGCAATAAAGCGGGTAGGACAGGGCGCCGGCCTGGCGCGCCCAATGTTGCGCCCGACCACCGCCTGCCAGTTCACAGCGCGACCCCAGCGCCACCAGCAACGGCACGACCAGCAGGCTAACGCCAAACCAGTAATAAGTGTGCAGCCGGAAATGCGGCACACTCATAAGCGCTGCCAGTGCTATTAACAGCCAAACGGCATTGATCTTAGGCAGGAGGATCAGCTTATCACGCCACTGATAGAGCAGCACGCCGGCCAAGAAACCGAAGCCGACGCGCGGCAGCCCGCCCAGGAAATTATGGATGTTCCAGCCAGGGGATTCGCCGAAGATTTTGACCGCTGCCAGAAAGAGCGCACCGGCCACGGCCACGACGATGGTTAGATTTGGGCGGCCGCGCGCGATCAGCAAAAAGAACAACGCGTTGGCGACGAACTCGAAGAACAACGACCAGCCCGGATCATTGAGCGGGAAAATATCGCCCACATCGCGGCTAGCGAACACCACGGTGTTATGGAAGCCGAGATAGGGCAGGAAGACCAGATTCAAGGTGGTGGCGGCCACAAAGCCTCCGGGGCTTAAATCGCTTTGCCCCACCAGCAGCTTCGTCAGCAGCGCCGGAAGGCCAAGCGCGCAGCCCATCAGCCAGGCTGGCCACAATCGGATAAGGCGCAGCCGCAGGAAACCCCAAAACGACAGTTCGTTGGCGATGCGTTGCTGATAGGCATGCGCGATGACGAAGCCGCTCAGACAGAAAAACAAATCCACCGCCAACGGCGAAGACGGGAACAGATGTAATCCGCCATTATGCTGCGTGAAATGATCGAGCATCACGGCCAGCGCCGCCAGGCCGCGCATCGCGTCCAGCGTATCGAAACGTTGAGGCACCGTCATGCGTACACGCTAAACTTCTGATACGAAGCCAGTTTGGTGCTGGCATAGGGTGAAGTGAGAACGCAAAATTATGCCTCGTGAGTTTGAAGGACGCAGGGATGGCAGAGGTCGGCTTGAGCGTCAAGCGGGCAACTGTCGGCCGAGCCAACGGGCGAGCGGCTTTTCCCATTGAACCATCAACGCCGCCGTCAGCACGGCACCGGTCGCGCCGAACATCAACTGCCAGAACGTCGCCAGCGGCAGCGCCAGGAAAATCAGAAACAAGATGGGAAAATGCACACAATAGAGTGGGTAGGAAAGTGCGCCGGCCAGACGTGCCCAGTATTGACGTCTGCTGCCCGCCGGCAATACGGCACGCGCACCCAGCAGCACAGCAAGCGGTACGAAAAACAGTGTCATAAAAAAACTGTAATACGTATGCAGCCGAAAAGCAGGCACGTTAAGGACCAACATGAGAACGAGCAACAATGTCCATACCGGCAATCGTGGACCTGCAGGGAGCCGATCCCGCCAGTGATGGAGCAGCGCGCCGGTTAGGAAACCGTAACAGACGCGCGGAAAGCCGCCTAGGAAATTGCTGGCGCCCCAGCCGGGACCTTCACCGAATAGCTTGACGGCGATGAAGAAGCTCAGTGCCGCCAGCGCCGGCCACAGCCAAAACGGCCAGCGCGACCAGCGCGTGATAAGGACAAAGAACAGTAGATTGACGCAATATTCAAAGAACAGTGACCAGCCGGGGTCGTTGAGGGGGAAAATATCGGCCGGAATGCGCGCCGCGAAAATCTGGGTCACATGCGTACCGAGATACGGCAGGTTGAGCAGGTTAAGGATGCTAGCGGCCACCGCCTGCTCGGGCGTCATAGTCGTCTGGCCGGTCGCCACCAAACCAACCAGGGCGATCCAACCCAGCGTGCAGCCCATGAGCCATGCTGGATAAAGCCGCAGGACCCGCAAGCGCAGAAATCCCCACAACGACAGCCCATCCGCAATACGCTGCTGATAGGCATGTGCGATGACGAAGCCGCTCAAGCAGAAGAACAAATCCACGGAGATGGGCGAGGAGGCAAACAGGTGCGGACCGCCAGAATGCTGCGTGAAATGATCGAGCATCACGGCCAGCGCCGCCAGGCCGCGCATCGCGTCCAGTGTGTCATAGCGGGCTGTAGTTGCCGTCATACCGGCTGCCAGTCGAGGAAATTGCGCAGGAAGCGCAAGCCGGCGGCCTGGCTCTTCTCTGGATGGAACTGCGTGCCCGCGATATTGCCGCGCCCCAGCGCTGTAGTTGCCGTCATACCGGCTGCCAGTCGAGGAAATTGCGCAGGAAGCGCAAGCCGGCGGCCTGGCTCTTCTCTGGATGGAACTGCGTGCCCGCGATATTGCCGCGCCCCAGCGCAGCCGTGAAACTTTGGCCGTAATCCGTAGTGGCCAGCACATCGTCGGCGCTGTCTGGAACGTAATGGTAGGAGTGCACGTAATAGACATGCGTGCCGTCTGGTAGACCGGCGAAAAGCGGATGCAGCCGGGTTGTGTGCACCGTGTTCCAGCCCATATGCGGAATTTTGCCGTCGGTTGGTCGCGGCAGTGCGCGTACCGCGCCGCTGACCCAACCCAGCCCTGGGCTGGTTTCATGTTCATACCCCGCATCGGCCAGCAATTGCATGCCGACGCAGATACCGAGAAATGGTATGCCATCCTGCAACACGCGTTGCTGCAACACTGGCACCATCTCCGGCAGCGCGTTCAGCCCGCGCCAGCAATCGGCGAAGGCGCCGACGCCGGGTAACACGATGCGGTCGGCGGCCGCGACTTGATGCGCATCACTGGTCACCAGTACGGATTCGTCAGTTTGCGCCACGGCCGCCAGAGCTTTGGCGACCGAGCGCAGATTGCCGGATCCATAATCAATAACGGCGGTGATACTCATGGCGGTGTATCTTTATTTTGCTCGGTCAGTGCCAGTTCTAGTTCCAAGCCGCCGATAAATTTGCAGATAAAGTTATAAAACAACGCACTGCAACCACCGACGATAAAGCCAATCAGCCCATAGAAAACAGGATAGAAGAAAATCAAAAGCAGCCGCAGATTAAAGGCCGACTGCGAATAAAGTGGATCAAAAGACAGCTGGGGATTCAGTGATTTAGAATACCATCGTGGATCGGAATGCATGGCTGTCAGAGAAGGGCTCGGAGTGGTTATCTGGACAGATGAAATCAGAAAGATGTAACCGCAAAAAATCAAAACTCCAACGAAAGCAATGGCAAAGACACACACAGCCGTAACCTTACCCGCCTGCAAAGGCGCAATGCGCGATATTCGGTAGCGCATGACGTGACCCCCTGTTTGTTTTGCTCTGTCGCTCATGTCTTAGCGTTTGTCTTGGGGGCAAGCCGCGCAGGATCAATATCCCGAAACACGCCGCGCTCGCGTTGCCGGATGACGTTGGCATGACCGGGAAACCCTTCATAATCTGCCAGCGTCGTAACCGGCGCCGCCAGCCGCGCGAACCCGTCCGCCGTCAGATAGGCGAGGCTGGTACGTTTCAGGAAACTCCAGACTGAGGTGCAGCTATGGGTGCGCGCCTGCCGCCCGGTGGGCAGCACGGCATTGACGCCAATGCCGAAATTGCCCATCACCATCGGCGTGCTTTCGCCGATGAGAATCTCGCCGGCATGACGTAAACCGTGCAGCGCCACCGCTGGATCGGCCACTTTTATCAACGCATGTTCTGCGGCATACAGGTTTGCCACTTCTAGCGCCTCTACCATGTCGCGGCACAGCATGATGCCGCCATAGCCGCCAAAGACAGTAGTGCAAAACTCGCGCCGAGGCGATGGCAGGCTGGCAATCAAGCGCGGTAAAATTTCTGCTACCTTATCGGCGAGAGTGGGATCCGGCGTGATGAGCAATGCGGCGGAATCCGGCCCATGCTCGGCTTCATTGATCAAATCCCATGCCGTATTTTCAGGGTGCGCTGTATGGTCGGCCAGCACCAGGGAGTCGCTTGGCCCCGCCGGCATGCCGGTATTGATGACATGGCTCAACAGTCGCTTAGCCGCTGCCACATAGGGGTTTCCTGGCCCCGCAACGATATCCACTTTCGGTATCGTTGCCGTGCCATAGGCCAGAGCGGCAATGGCTTGGGCACCGCCGACCTTATAAACATCGCGCACGCCACAAATATCGGCCGCGACCAGCGACGCGGCATCTACTCCGCCTTCTGGTGTCGGGGGCGTGCAGACCGCAATTTGGCGTACGCCGGCCACGATCGCTGGCGTGCAGAGCATATACATCACAGACGGAAAGGCACCCTTGCCGCGCGGCACATACAGCCCTGCTGAGTCAACCGGTGTCACCTTCTCGCCGGCATGCAATCCTGGCTGCACCTCCTCCAGCCAGAAGGACTCGACATGCGCCATTTGTTGTTCGTGGTGCTTTTTCACATTGGCCGCGCAGGCGCGGATGGCGTCGGTCACAGCAGGATCGAGCGCCCGATAGGCCGCGGCGAATTCTTCCGGGGTCGCCTTCAAGCTGCCGGTCAGTTCCGACTTGTCGAACTTCCGGGCGTAGTCACGGAGCGCATCGTCACCGCGTTGGCGCACGTCGGCTACAATGCCGGCTGCTGCCGCCATTGCGTCGTCAATGTTGGTTTCCGAGCGGCGGATGATCCGCTCGCGTGTGGCGGCGTCCAGCGTGTGCCAGCTCCAGCGCTGTATCGCAATTGTCATTGGCGGCAAACTTCCTTGAAAATACGAGTTTGGTTATAAAGGCTTTTACATTGCGGGGTAAATCCGTTTTTATGCGTCCATGGAGCATGAAAAACCTTTCCAGGCAGGCATGAAGCTACTCTCTGGCCATTTAACCATACCGGCGGGGACGGCGGCGCTGCTTTGGGATATGGACGGGGTGCTGATTGACTCTCTGACTTTCGACCAGAAACTGTGCGGCACCCTGTTCAGCACGGCGCTGGGAGAGCCAGTAACCTTTGCCCCGACGCTCATCCGCTCCCTCTTCGCCTACGATCCCCAAACCTTCATCGCCAAGCTGGCGGAAGCGGTGGTTGTCCAGCGCGGCACGGCGCTGCCGCCCGCACAAGTCCAGGCCATTCTAGCTGATTATGAGGAAAAACGGCGCCACGCCGTCTTTCCGTTACTGCCGGGGTTGCCGGAGTTGCTGGCGCATGCCCGCGCGCTGGGGTTAAAGCAGGCCGTGGTGTCCAACAACGCGACCGCCGATATCACACAAATTCTGCAGGCATGCGGCATCGCCGCTTTGTTTGACGGTGTGATCGGCAATGATCTGCCGGTTGACGGTAAGGTGCTGCGTAAAAAACCGGAGCCGGATTATTACCTCCACGCCGCGCATCTGCTCGGCGTGGCGCCGCGTGATGCCGTGGTATTCGAGGATTCGGTCATCGGCTGTGCCGCCGGCATCCAGGCCGGCGCGCATGTTGTTGGTCTGCTGACGGGAGGAACAACAGCGGAACAATTGCGCGTGGCACCATTGCGCCCACATCAGATATATCCCGATCTCACCCAGGCGCGTCTGACATGAGCGCCGCCACCACGCTGGCCGAGCTCGTCCGCGCCGCCAAAACCGCGCCGGATCGCGCCGAGCCACAATTGCAGGCAATGCTGCGCGACATCTTTCCCGCCTGGGCGCAGCTGTCAGACTGCCGCATCAATCGGGGCTCCAAAGTTTCACTCAACTCGGTCAACGGCACGTTCACGGCGGGCGGGAAGGACTATTTTTTCAAATTTCATGCTGAAGAAGGCGAACAGCAAAGCCTACAAGCCACCGAATATTACCGTGCGCAATTGCTGCAGGAGCAAGGCTGGCCAGTGGTGCAGCCGGTCATGGCCAGCACCGTTCCTGGCCGCCAGTGCGTGGTCTATGAAAAAATTGCCGCCCCCACGGCCTATGACTTGACCGCGCAGTTGGACGTGCAATTTTTGCTGCATGGCGAGTATGACGCGAATCTGTTGCAACGCGTGCTACAGGCTGAGGCAGCGTATTTGCAGCACACCACCGCCGTGATGGTGCACTCACTGCAGCCGCCAGGCCTGACGCCGGAACCTGAGCAATCGCCGCTGCATCAGCTGTTTTCTCATCGCCTGACCGGCGTTAACGGCGCCACGCCGCGCCTTGATTTGTATTATTCCGGCCAGCGTGTGACCATGCCAGACGGCACCGTCAGGCCATTTAATGAATTGGCGACGCGGCGCTGGGTCATCAATGGCGTGGCGTATCCGCAGTGTTTGAATGAGGCTATCGCTTTGTCGCGTGATCTATTGGCGCCAGTGCGCGCGGCCGAACAAGCCTCGGTTGTCGGTCATGGTGATGATCACAACGGCAACAAATTTCTCATCGGCGATGCTTTCGTTGCCTTTGACCCAGCCTTTGCCGGCCGACATCCGGCTTTGCTCGCGCCCATCAAAGCCACGCTGCATAACTGTCTGCTGCACCCTTTGTGGTATTATGAGCCGGAACAGGTTCATGACCAACTGCAGGTGACTTGCGCCATACAGGGCGAAACCGTCGTCGTTACACACAACGCTGCCGCAATCTTGCACTCACCGCTGCGGCAGGCGCTACTGAAGCTACACCGCGAACTGGTGTGGCAGCCGCTGCGTGATGCGTTGCAAGCGCGTGGATGGTTGCCGCAGGATACGGCGGATTATCTGCGCAGTGCCGCCTTCTGTTGTCCATTTCTGGCTGTGAACATGCTTGACGCGATGCGGGCGCCGCAGCCCCAGCTTTCCATCTTCAATCTTGCGCAATGTTTAGCCATCTTCCATGCGCCGGCGCTGCTTGACGGTCCTTAACCCACCGCGGCTGCCACCGCCGGATGTACGATCTTGCCGCCCTCAATATTCAACCCATTTTTCAAGCCCACATCCTCGGCCAGCGCCTTTTGCCAGCCTTTGTCAGCGAGTGCGAGCGCATAAGGCAGCGTTGCGTGGTTGAGCGCGAACGCGCTGGTGCGCGGTACGGCGCCCGGCATGTTAGTGACGCAATAATGGATGACGCCATCCACCGTATAGACCGGGTCTGCGTGCGTCGTGGGGCGCGCGGTTTCGCAGCACCCACCCTGGTCAATCGCGACGTCCACGAGCACGGCGCCAGGCTGCATATCTTTGAGCATCGCACGTGTTACCAGCTTGGGCGCGGCGGCGCCCGGCACCAAAGCGGCACCGATCACCAGATCAGCGGTTCGCAGGGCGTTAGCGATGCCGTCTTGGGTGGCGAAGCGCGTCTGCAGCCGATTGCCGAACAGCAGATCAAGTTCGCGCAGACGCGGCAGCGATTTATCGAACACCGTAACCACTGCGCCCATTCCACAGGCCACCTGTGCTGCATTAGTGCCGACGACGCCGCCGCCCAGAATGACGACACGGCCAGTGGAAGTGCCGGGCACGCCGGGCAGCAGAACACCGCGCCCGCCTTGCGGCTTTTCCAGAAAACGCGCGCCCATCTGCACCGCCAACCGTCCCGCCACTTCCGACATCGGCGCAAGGAGTGGCAATCGGTTCTGCGCGTCCGTCACCGTTTCATAGGCGATGGCCGTGCAGCCAGAGGCTTGTAGTGCACGCGCCTGCGGCACATCGGCCGCCAAGTGCAAATAGGTGAAGAGCAGGTGGTGCGGTTTGAGCAGACCATATTCTTGCGGCTGCGGTTCCTTCACCTTGATGATCATCTCAGCCTGCGCGAAGATGGCCGCAGCATCCGGTGCGATCGTGGCGCCAGCCTGCACATAAGCGGCATCGTCAACGCCGATGCCGGCACCAGCACCCGTCTCCAGCCACACCTCATGGCCATGCTGCGTCAGCTCGCGTACCGCGGCCGGCACCAGGCCGACCCGATATTCATGGGTCTTAATCTCGCGGGGGGTACCGATGCGCATGGAATCTCCTATTTGCGAATGAAGATGAGTGCAGTGCGTGCCAGGAAGGGCATGATGCGTGGTCGCAGCAAGGTAGTGTCAAGTCCGGCCATGCGGCGTTCATTCTCGGCCAGACAGCTGATGATAAAGGAGCGCGGCGTCAGCGCCTGCACCAGAGCGCTGCCACCGGTGGCGACGAAATTATCACCGCTCTTGCCGCCATCTGCACCTTTCGCCAGCGCCAGCCGTCCGTATAGGCTGGTTGCCAAAGCGGCCAGGCAACGCAGGCGGAACCACAGCCGTGCCGGTAGTGGTTTCTGTTGCGCCGTCCACGCCACCCAATTCACGAAGAACAGAATATGCCGGCTTTCTTCGCGGATGACGGGCTCAAACACCTCCACCAAAGCGGTTGGGAAGAAGCCAGAATCTTTCGCCAGCTTGAACAGGCCGAAGGCAAAGAAACTGTCAAGGCATTCGCCGTAACCGGTGCGGATGAAGGCCCATTCCGGGTCACGCGGTGTGGTATAGTCGGGCTCGGGTTTAAGTTGGATGCCGTAGAACCGCACCATATGCTCAAGCACCAGCTTGTGTCGCCCTTCTTCAAAGGCGTTCAGTTGAACTGCCTCTTTCAATAACGGGTCAGCCACACAGTCGGCCAGAGCCTGTACGCGCCGGCTGGCATAGCCTTCTGTCTGCACTGCCACGTCCCAAAAAGGCAGGCCGGTGAGACGCGCGAGCGCGTCTGCCTCTAGCTTCGGCCAGGCGATGACCGTGGGCTTATAAGGATCGAAGGTGTCCAGCAGCATGCGGCAAAAACGCTGCTTGTGTTCCTCGGAGCCGATGGTGACGACATCGGCAAAGCTGGAGCGGATCGTATCGGCGGTGGTTTCAGTCATAGCAGCCTCGGCAACAAACACTGGATTGTGCGCGAAGCTATAGTCCGGCGCAAGCCGGAGTTATACCAGGATAGCGATCCGTCGCTCCTGCGGCGACCTCATCCGCCGACTCACCGGTTGGAGCGGATACCAAAGGATTAAAATCAATAATTTCACAGGGGCATTGGCATTATGCTGCAGTTGCACTCACTGTTTCTCCTCGTGCCAGTCTGCCCAGTGCGACATAATCCACTTTGCCGGTGCCAAGCAGCGGCATTTTCTCCAGCGTCTGCAAATTGCGCGGTACCATGAGTTCGCCGAGATTAGCGTTGCGCGCCGTGGCAGAAACCGTTTCGCGCGTCAGCGTGGCGTCGGTAGTGAACAGCACCAGCTGCTCACCCTTGCGCTCGTCGGGTATGGCCACCACAGCCACCAACTTATCGGTATTGACAAGCGGCTGGATGAACTGCTCCACGGCATTGAGCGAAACCATCTCGCCGGCGATTTTTGCAAAGCGCTTGACGCGCCCTTTGATGGTGACGAAACCATCCTCATCGAGCGCTACAATATCGCCAGTATCATACCAACCATCTTCCGGTGGTTGCAGCACACCGGGCTGGTCGGCCTTGAAATAGCCAAGCATGATGTTTGGTCCGCGCACCACCAGCTTGCCGCCTTCCGTGATACCTGGCACCGGCTCCAACCGATATTCAATGCCCGGCAGCAACTGCCCCACTGTGCCGGGGCGGCTGGCCATGGGGGTATTGATGGCCAGCGCTGGCGCCGTTTCCGTGGCACCATAGCCTTCAAGAATTCGCAGGCCGAATTTGCGCGCCCAGGTGTCGCGCGTTTCCGGCCGCACCCGCTCGGCGCCGGCAAAGACATAGCGCAGGCTGTAGAAATCATAGGGGTGTGCCATGCGGGCATAGCCAGTCAGGAACGTATCCGTACCGAACAAGATCGTCGCGTTGGTGTCATAAGCCAGCTCCGGCACGATGCGGTAATGCAGCGGCGATGGGTAAAGAAAACAGCGCACGCCGGACAGCACCGGCAGCAGGAAGCCACCGGTCAGGCCGAAGGAATGGAAGACCGGCAGCGCGTTGAACACGATGTCGCTGGCATTGAAGTCAATACGCGCCGCCAGCTGCTGCCGGTTGGCCAGGATGTTGCGATGGCTCAGCACCACACCTTTCGGTACGCCCTCGGAACCGGAAGTGAACAAAATCACGGCCGGGCTGTCCGGCGTCATCCCCAACTGCTGGTGCCGCCAATTGGGAATAAAGCTGTGCAGTTTGGCGCGCAGTTTGTCGACGAGCCCTATTGCCGCCTGTACATCTTCCAAATAAATCAGTTGCGTCTGCGTCGCCAGCGCGGCGGCGGTGCTGTCCAACTTACCCATGCTGATAAAGCGTCGGCTGGTAATGATGGTCTTGATTTGCGCGGCGCTCACGGCCGCTTGCATGTTGGCGAGGCCGGTGGAGAAGTTCAGCATCGCCGGCACGCGGCCAGTGGCCTGCAGCGCGAAGAAGCTGACCGCCGTGGCGGCGGCATTGGGCAGTAGAATGCCGACGGCTTCACCTTGCCGTGTCACGCGTGCCAGGCTGCCGCCCAGCGCCAAGGCGCCCAGCACCAGCCGGTCATAGGTGAGGGGTTTGCGGTTGATGTCTTCGATAATCTTGCTGCCGCCACCATGCGTGGTGCATGCCGCTAGCAACGCCTGCCATAGTGTCTGGTCGAGCGTCGCGGTAGCGAAGATCATGTCAGTCATGATGTGGTAGAGCCGGTCGGCGGTGTGCTGGCGCCGCGCACGGCCGCGCAGCTCGACTGGAATTTGTAGCTGCACCGGCGGCTGCACGGTCAGTGTGATGCGCGGAAACCAGCGGCGGCGGAATTTGCCGCGCAGGTAAGAGAAAGGCGTATATTGCGCGCCGTCAATGCGGATCGGGATAAGCGGCGCCTTGGTCTTATCGGCGATTAAGCCCGGGCCTTCATAAACCTTCATCAGCGCGCCAGTCATGGTCAGCCTGCCTTCGGGGAAAATCACCAGCGGCCGGCCTGCAGCGACGCTGGCAATCAAGGTTTTGAGCGCCAGTGGGTTGGTGGGGTCAACCGCCTGATAATCCACCAGGGAAAGCATCGGTCGCGCCCACCATTGCTGGGCGATATGGGTGTTGACGGCGAAGACCGGCCTGCCCGGCAGAAACGCGCCGACCAGCAGCCCGTCGAGTAGCGAGACGTGGTTGACGACATAAACTGCTGGCTGGTTCTCGCCCACCGCATGTTCGGCGCCGTGCAACTCCACACGATAGAGCGTTTGCAGTAGGCGGCGCGACAACGCCTTCAGCAAAGTCTGCGGCAGTAGCGCGGTGATATAGAGCGCCACGCCCACGCCCAGCAGGCCGGTCAGCAAGAACAAATTCTGCAGCGTACCGCCCAGCGCTAGCACGACAGCCATGTAAACCGAGGCCGCCACCATGAAGGCAGCATTGACGATATTGTTGCCAGCTACGATGCGGGCGCGCTGCTCATCTGGGCTCTTCACCTGCAGCAGCACATAAAGCGGTACGCTGAAAATGCCACCGCTAACAGCGATAGAGAACATGCAGAGGATTATCAGCCAGCCATCGGCTTGGCTCAGGAAATCCGCCACGCCATGCGCCGGCGTCGCCCAGCTGAAGCTGGCGCTGGCCAGATTAAGCGCCAGGGCGCCGAAGCCCATGCCTAGTGCGCCCAGCGGCACATATTGAGTGGACAGCTTACCGTCAAGCAGCTTCTGACATAGACCGGAGCCGATGGCGACACCGAGCGAAAAGGCAGTGAGAAAAATGGTGGCCAGCAGCGGATCGGCCTGCAAATCGTCGCGTACATAATTGGGGAACAGCGACAGGAACACCGAGCCGACGAACCATAGCCAGGAAATGCCGAAGATGGTGCGCGCCAGCGTCTTGTCGGCCAGAGATTCCCGCAGTAAGGGCAACGTGGCGCTCAACGGATTGCGGTTCACTGCTAAAGTTGGCACGCGTGCGTCCATGCCGGGAATGACAAAGGCCAGTAGACAGGTAAGTGTACCAATT
>CAYOGS010000008.1:15161-18128 GCA_964403435.1 uncultured Rhodospirillales bacterium
CAGCCAAGAATCCGACGTGTGACCGGCCGTCAGGAGAACACCACCAGTGATCTGACCGAGCAGGATGGCGATAAATGTGGCGCCCTCCGTCAGGCTGTTGGCTGCCACCAGATCGCGTTCCGGCAACAGTTCCGGCAGCAGGCTGTACTTGAGTGGCCCAAAAAACGCCGCGCTGGTGCCAAGCATGAAGATGCTGAAGAACATCAGGGGCTTTTGCTCGATCATGAGGGCATAGCCAGCCAGCGCCAGCAGCGGCACTTCCAGAAGTTTGATGAGGCGCGCCAGCCGCGTCTTGCTGTATTTGTCGCTCAACTGTCCAGCCGTGGCGGAGAAAAGAAAGAATGGCGCGATGAAAGCGGCGCCCGCCCAGGCGGCGTCGGTGGCGCTCGGCGGTGCATCAGCGGCCGTGACGAAAAACGTCATCTGCATCAGCATGGCGCTGCGATAGACATTGTCGGTAAAGGCGCTGAGGAATTGCACCAGAAACAGCGGCAGGAAGCGGCGGCTGTGCAGCAGACTGAGGTTGCCGGACATGGAGTCTCCCTGAGCGATGTGGCGGCGCGCACTATGCGTCTTTAATGTGGGCTTGACAATAACAGCAAATTGAACTACGTTCAATAAAATAGTGAACACTGTTTAATTAAATTAACTGCGATTGAGCGAGGCTAGGCATGGCACGGCGCAAGGACCATACACCGGAAGAGTTGCGGGAACTGATCGTGCAGGCTGCTTGCGCATTGGTGGCCATGCGCGGTCGGGGCGCACTGACCGCGCGCAATCTAGCGGCAAAAATCGGCTATGCGCCCGGCACCATCTATAATGTGTTTCCGGATATGGATGCCGTGCTCTTGGCGGTGCAGGGGCGAACTTTGGCCGATATGCAGGAGCATTTCGTCCGGCAGACTGCCACCACTCCGCCGGACTTCAACCGCATCGTCAAGTTAGCGCGCGCTTATGGCGCCTTCGCCCAACAACAGCCGCGGCGCTGGCTGGCGCTGTTCGCGCAGCCACATCAGGGCAAACTGCCCAAATGGTATCAGCGGCAGCTGGACTGTATTTTCACATTCATAGAGTCGCAATTACAGCTGTGCCTACAGCAAAATCCAGCAACCAGCCGGCACACGGCGCGGCTGCTCTGGGCGTGCCTGCACGGCATCACCATGCTGACACTGGACGGTAGGCTACAGGCCATCGGCCAAAGCGAGGCCGACACGATGGTAGACACATTGCTGCTGCCTTACAAAACCTCTGCATGCGTGGTGATGGCATCATGAAGGACGTGTTCATCACTGGCCTTGGGGCCTTTCTGCCTGGTGATCCTGTGGATAACGGAACCATGGAGGATTATCTCGGACTGGTCTTCGGCAAAAAATCGCGCCACCGCGCCGCGGCATTGCGGCAAAACCGCATTCAAACCCGACATTATGCGCTTGATAAGACGGGAAAGCCCTTGCACAGCAGCGCCAGCATGGCGGCACAGGCCATTCAAGCGGCCATCGCAGCGTCGGAAGCCACGCCGCGCGATATCGGCTATCTCGCCGCATCGGCCACGTTGGGTGACGGGCTGGTGCCGGGACTGGCGTCACATATCCATGCCGCTCTTGGTTGGGATCAGCCGATCGAGATTGCCAATTATAGCAGCGTCTGTGCCAGCGCATTGATGGCGTTGAAAGGCGCGTTACTACAACTGCGCGGTGGTGAACACGCAGGTGCTGTGGTAAGTGGCAGTGAATTTGCCAGCCGCTATTTCCGTTCCGGCCAATTTGAGCAGATCGCAAGTTATCGCGCGACCGGCGCGGTGCCTGCAGAGGCTGATTTTCTGCGCTTCACGTTATCCGACGGTGCCGGCGCTGCGTTGCTCCAGACCCGGCCGAACGACCGGCAATTATCGTTGAAAATCCACTGGATCGCGCTGAAGAGTTTCGCGCATCGCTTCGCGCCTTGTATGACGGGCGGGATGGTATCGCAGCAGGATGGTTGGCGTGGCTGGGGCGATTTTGGTGACCCGTTTGCGGCGGTGGCTGCGGGGGCGCTGGTGCTGCGGCAGGACTTCGCGTTGCTGGAGCGGATGTTGCCGGTCTGGGTAGCGCACTACCTGGAGTTAATTGAACAGGGACGTATCGTAACAGAGAAGATTGACCATGTCTGTAGTCATTTCTCTTCGCACGCTTTGTGGGACGCGATGACGGCACTCTTGCGCCGCGCAGGCGCGATGATTGACGAAACCAAGTGGTTCACGAACCTCTATACGAAAGGGAATACCGGCACCGCGGCGATTTTTATCATGCTGGAAGAATTATATCGTAGCGGTAAATTGCAACGCGGGCAGAATATATTGTGCCATGTGCCGGAAAGCGGGCGCTGTCTGAATGGGTTTATGTTGTTGGAGGTCGTGTAATGTTGAAAACGCAGGCCGCGACTGTGCTGCGTCAACTCGCCATAGTCTGGGGCGATTTCACCAGCGCCGTTGATACGGTGCCTATCATCGCCAAACTACTGCGCGGCAAGTTCCGCCTGGAGGATTATCAACTATTCTTGCTCAACCATCGGCAACAAGTCATCGAAGGTTCGCGCTGGATCGCCCGTGCCGCCGCCAGCGTGACCGGCGAATATGCCGAGCAGCGTTCCTGGCTCCTCAAGCACGCCGTGGCCGAACATCGTGATTACAAAATGCTAGAGGACAACTATGTCGCGGTCGGCGGTAAGCCAGCAGCGATTACTGCTGCCGCCAAGAATATCGGCACGGAAGCGTTGCATGCCTTTATGCTGCAGCGTGCCGGCGAGCCTAATCCGTTCGATCTATTGGGCGCCATGTTCATCATTGAAGGCCTGGGTCAGAAGAAAGCCGGGCTGTGGGGTAAGTTGATCAAAGAGCAATTGGCCTTGACGGACGCACAGGTCAGTTTCCTGCTCTATCACAGCGCCAATGATGAGGCGCATATGCAAGGGTTTGCAACCGTGCTGGAC
>CAYOGS010000009.1:0-1381 GCA_964403435.1 uncultured Rhodospirillales bacterium
GCCTAGAGGCGCTAGGCGCCAAGATTGAACTGGTGGACGGCTATGTCCATGCCTGCGCGCCGCACGAGTTGCGCGGGGCGGAAGTGGTGTTCCCCAAGGTTTCCGTCGGCGCGACCGAGAATGTATTGATGGCGGCTACTTTGGCACGGGGCGAAAGCCGGCTGGTGAATGTGGCGCGCGAGCCAGAAATTACTGACCTCGCGCATTGCCTTGTCGCGATGGGCGCACGGATCGAGGGCATCGGCACCGATACGCTGCTGGTGCAGGGGCAGCCAGCATTGCACGGAGCGCGGCATGAGGTGATACCTGATCGGATTGAGGCCGGCACATTCATGATGGCAGCGCTGATAACTGACGGCGATTTGGTGTTGTCGGGCGCGCGCCACGATCATTTACAGAGCGTAGAACGCTTGCTGCAGCAGACGGGTGCGCAGATTGAGCCGGCGCCGGCCGGCCTGCGCGTGCGCCGCGCCGGCGGCACACTGCGCGGCGTGGACGTGACGACGGAGCCGTTCCCGGGCTTTCCCACAGATTTGCAGGCGCAGTTCATGGCGCTGATGAGCGTGGCAGCAGGCGCATCGCGCATTGACGAAACAATTTTCGAAAACCGCTTCATGCATGTGCCTGAACTAATTCGGATGGGCGCGGATATATCCGTGCATGGCGGCGCTGCGATGGTGCGTGGCGTGACGGGGCTGCATGGCGCGGCGGTGATGGCGACCGACCTGCGTGCTTCTGTCTCTCTGGTGCTGGCAGGGTTGGTGGCTGATGGGGAGACAGTGCTGCAGCGCATCTATCACCTCGACCGTGGTTATGAGCGGCTGGAAGATAAGCTCGCCGCCTGTGGCGCGGATATCAAACGTGAAAGGGCGCAAACGGCATGACCGAAGCGCTGAAACTACAGGCCACAGACGCCGAAGGCGTGGCCGTGATGTCCGCTATACTACAGGATGCCATCCTGGTGGTGCGGGACATGCGCTATGATGCAGCAGCGCGCGCGTTCATGCTGGCCTTCAGCCGCTTTCGCTGGGAAACAGCGGTGGAAACAGTATTCGAGCGCGTGAATTGTGCGCTAACGGTGCAGGGCGTCGACCAGGTGCAGATCACAGAATTAGACCAAACTCGAAAAGACGATCTGCACGAGTTGTTGGCGCTGGCTTTGGAAGCAAACACGCTGCGTTTCGTGTTTGCCGGTGGCGCGCAGTTGCGGTTGCATCTGAACGGTTGGCAATTGCGGCTGGAGGATTTCGGCGCGCCCTGGCCAACGGAAAAATGCCCGTCGCACGAACTTAAGAGGGAGGCACAATGAGCCGGCCGCTGATTCTGGCGGTGCCGAAGGGGCGCATCGCCGCGGAATTCCAGCCGTTACTGGGCCGCGTAG
>CAYOGS010000009.1:1391-7607 GCA_964403435.1 uncultured Rhodospirillales bacterium
CCCGAAGCGGCATTTAGTGATGAAAGCGCTCGCCAGCTGCGCTTCGCCACGAACGTGCCGGGGCTGGATATCATCCGCGTGCGCTCCTTCGATGTCGCGGCGTTTGTCAGTCATGGTGCCGCCGATCTAGGCGTTTGTGGCAGCGATGTGCTGAATGAAGGTGACGACCGTGAAATCTACGCGCCTCTGGATTTGGGTATCGGCTGTTGTCGCCTCTCGCTCTGCGCCTTGCAAGGCGCCCGGCTGCCCAACCCGCGCGAAACCGGAACTGTGCGCGTGGCAAGCAAATATCCGGCGACAACGCGCGCCTTTTTTGCCGCGCAAGGCGTGCAGGCGGAATGCGTTAATCTCTCCGGCGCCATGGAACTGGCACCGGTGCTGGGGCTGGCGGATTATATCGTTGATTTGGTGGCCTCCGGCGCCACGTTGCGCGCCAACAATCTTGTGGAGCTGGAGGTGATGGCGGAAGTTTCATCACGTCTGATCGTCAATCGTCCGCGCTATAAGACCGCTTTTGCACAGTTGCAGCCTTGGCTCGAAAAATTCGCCGCCCTGGCAGCGGTGGCGGCATGACATCCGCGCGGCAGCTACGGCGTGTGACTATGCGCGACAGTGGCATGGTGCGCCGTCAGGCGCATATTGAGCAAGAAATCCAGGCCGCGATTGCTGATCTGCAGCAGGAGCATGACTTCGTGTTGTGCAATACCGCCGGCGCAGCACCCTACGACCTAACGTTGGCACTGGAAGACCACAAGCTGTTGCTGATCTTGCATGCCGAAGATGGCGCGGCGGAGCAACGCATCACGCTCGGGTTGCAGCCCTTGCGGCCTTTCATCAAGGATTACTTCATCTTGTGCGAAAATTATTATGCCGCTGCGCAGTCCGGCAACCGTATGCAGCTGGAGGCGATTGATGCCGGCCGGCGCACCACGCACAACGAAGCTGCCGGCCTATTGCGTGAACTGCTGCAAGATAAGGTCAAGCTCGACGGTTGCACGGCACGGCGGCTCTTTACCCTGGTGGCTGCGCTGCATCTCGGCGGCTGGAGCCATCGCTGATGCCGGCGCGGCCGAATACGGATCAGCCACATGGCGCCGCCGCAGAATTGGCACGGGAACTTTTTGCGCCTCTGGCAGTTATCACAGTCAAGCGCATGTTCGGGGGGGCTGGCATCTATGGCGATGGGCTGTTTTTCGCCCTCATACATGACGGCGAGATTTATCTGAAGGCGGATGCGGCGTCCGAGCCGCTGTTTGTCACCGCCGGTTCCCAGCCCTTCCTCTATCACAACGTAAATCGCGAAAAGCCGGTCAAACTCGGTTATTGGACGTTGCCGTCCGAGGCTTTGGACGACCCGGAAGCTGCCTTAACCTGGGGTAGCAGGGCGCTGGCGACAGCGCGGGCAGCCGTCCAGTCAGGTAAAAGCCGAAAACCTAGGAAAAAGAACACGGCTTTGCCCACTCTTCGAGTAAAACGCCCATAAACCAAAAGGTTATCTTGACGGCAGCCGTCAATAGCGCCATTTTCCCGGCCTTGGCGCCAACTTGCGCCGCGTTGTGCCCAACCTTCATCCCGTCAGGAATTGCATGTCCAAGGAAGATCTCATCGAGTTTGCCGGCGTGGTGACCGAATTGCTGCCCAATGCCATGTTCCGCGTCAAACTGGAGAGCGGCCATGAGGTCCTGGCGCATACGTCAGGAAAAATGCGGAAGAACCGCATCCGCGTGCTGGTCGGCGACAAGGTAAATGTCGAGATGACGCCCTACGACCTCACTAAAGGGCGCATCAATTTCCGCCACAAGTGATGGCGGCTCCACCTTTTATACTCGCTTCGGCCTCACCACGCCGACTTGAATTGCTGGCGCAGATCGGTGTGGTGCCGCACGCCGTCATTCCCGCAGAACTTGACGAAACACCATTACTGCACGAGTTGCCGCAACAGTTGGCTCAACGCCTCGCGCACGCCAAGGCCATTGCAGTTGCTGCCCAGGCGCCAGACGCGTTTATCTTGGCTGCCGATACCGTAGTGGCCTGCGGCCGAAGGATTTTGCCCAAGGCGGAGACGGCGGCCGAAGTTGAGGCTTGTCTAAAATTATTATCCGGCCGGCGACATCGCGTCTACGGTGGCCTCTGTCTCATCGCTCCGGACGGCAAGGCGCGCACCAAACTTGTGAACAGTGTCGTAAAATTTCGGCGCCTTTCGGCAGCGGAACAAGCCAGCTATGTGACAGCCGGCGAGGGTATCGGCAAAGCCGGTGGCTATGCCATTCAAGGCTACGCGGCCGCTTTTGTCAGTTTTATCTCCGGTTCCTACAGCAATATTGTCGGGCTTGACCTGTATAGCGTAGCGCAATGGCTGAGCGTGGCTCGATGACGCGCCTACACGTCGCCGCGCGAGAAGGCCTGCTCTATGCCGCTATGGACGGCTTGGCTGGTGTGACGGATCTCTACGCAGATTCCAGTGTCAAACCGCCGCTGTATGGCACGGTGGTCACAGCGCGGGTAGCGCAGCACCTTCCGGGACAAGGCGCCGCCATCGTGACTTGGGATAGTGGCGGGAAGCGACAGGAGGGCTATTGGCACGATGCCGGCAAAGCCCCACCAGTTTCCGGCGCGATGGTGCGCCTACAGGTCAAGGCCGCACCTCGGCAGGGCAAGCTGGCGCTTCTCAGCCTTGACATTGCCTTGACTGGCCGCTTCCTCCTACATTTGCCACAAAGCAAAGGCGTGAAATTGTCACGCCGCGCCAGCAAGGCTGTGGTGGTACCGGATTGGCTGGGGCATTTGCCGGGTGGTTGGGTGGTACGGCAGGGCGCGGCAGCCGTGGCGGGGGAGCTCTTGCGGCATGAGGCCGACTGGCTGCTGCGGACAGCAGCACACGAATATTTGCCAGCGCCAAACTGTTGGCAGCGTGCAGTGACCGATTGTGGCGCAGGTTTGAAGGAATTGGTTTTTGAAACCGAAGCTGGATTTGCGGCGGCGAACGCCTGGTTGCGGGATTTCGCTCCAGATCTGCTGCCGGCTTTGAAACGGGAAGCAGATGTGCTGGATTGGGACAGTTTGCTGGCACAAGCCACAGCGGAGACGGTGGTTCTTCCGGACGGAGGTGCCTTGACCATCCAGCCTACCCGCGCTTTTTGGGCGGTGGATGTTGATGCGGGAGCTGTACAAAATCACCTGCAGGTGAACATACAAGCCGCCAGGGCGTTAGCACGTCAAATGCGGCTGCGGAATCTCGGCGGAATCATCGTGGTTGATTTTATCAGTTTGCGTACGGCATCGGAACGCGAGAAATTGCTGACCGCGTTGCGTCGTGTGGCGCGCGACGATCCTGCCGGCGTTGAAGTTTTTGGGCTTTCGCGCCTCGGGCTGGCTGAATTGACGCGATCACGCCGGGCGCCGAGCCTATCGGAATTGTGACGCGCCTGACGCCATGCGTTAGCGGCGTAACGCGCGCAGTCCTTCTTGATAGTTGGGATATTTCAGTCGAATACCCAACTCCTGCTTCATACGTGCATTACTGACGATTTTGCTGTCAGCATAGAAAATCTGTGCCATCGGCGACAGTTTGGCTTCCGCGAACGGCACCGGCGGTGGCGGCGTGATGCCTAGTAGTTCCGCACCGAAGCGCAGCATGGCATCGCTGCTGGCAGGCAGGTCGTCGCAGACATTATAAATGCGGCCGGGAGCGGGTTTGTGCATTGAGGTCAGCAATACTTGGGCGATATCCTCGACATGGATACGGTTGAACACATGGCCGGGCTTGACGATATGGCTAGCCTGGCCAGCCTGCAAATCGCGCAACACGTTGCGGCCTGGACCATAGATGCCGGCAAGGCGAAAAATATGCGCCGGCACGCCGCAACGCTGCTGCAATTCTAGCCAGCGCAATTCAATGGCGTGGCGCGCGATGGCCCGGGCGCTGGTGGGTGTGCAGGCCGTGTCCTCGGTCACGGTGGCGCCAGCATGGTCGCCGTAAACCCCCGTGCTGGACAGATAGCCGAACCAGCGCAGATTCGCGCTCTGGTTGACGATATCGCAGCTGTGCAAATCATAGACCGGGTCGCCGAGATCATCCGGCGGCACGGAATGCAGGATGTGGGAGTAATCGGTCAGAGCCGCGATACCTACGCGCAGCGGTTGTGTCCGGCTGAAGGGATAAACGGTGAAACCCAAGGTTTGCAAATCGGCGATCTTGTCTGGTCGCCTTGCGGTGCCAGCGACCTCCCAGCCCAAACTTCGCAGCTGCCCGGCCAGCGCCAATGCGCTATAACCGAAGCCAAAGATGAACATGCGCGGCATGGTGACGATGCTAAAGCCTTGGTTGAAGATAAGCAAGCTGGTGATCATGCTGCTATTGACGTCTATGCCAGCAATGGCGGAATCATGCCAGGCACTGGTGCAACGGGCACCAGAACGTGCTGTTGTGGTGGCGCAGGCGCAACTGCGCGTCACGCCAGTTGATACAGGCGCGCGCACCTGTCTGGCGGAGGCGCTATTTTTTGCCAGCAAATTCAGAGAAGCGGCGGCAGAGTATGAAAATTTGGTACCAGTGGCTCCAGATGCGCCGCAACGTGCCGCCGCATGGAGCAAGGCGGGCTGGGCTTGGCTGCGTGCCGATGCGGTAGCGCAGGCGGGCAAGGCGTTTGCGGCAGCGATCAAGCTACAGCCTAAAGTCGCACAGCACTGGCTGGATCATGCGACAACGCTGATGCAAGTTGAGCAATACTGGGAAGCACAACGGGAACTGGATTACGCGCTCAGCCTGGCACCGCAGGACGCCGCCATCTGGGCGGCAAGGGCGGAATGTTGGTATCAGCTTGGCTCCGCCGCCAAGGCACGCAGCGATGCGCGGCAGGCTTTGGCGTTGCAGCCGGAGCAACCTTTAGCACAAGCCATCGCTACGAAGACGCGAAGCGACGATGAGTGACGCGGCGCCGGTCACACGTTTCGCGCCCAGCCCTACCGGCCAGCTGCATCTAGGGCATGCTTATGCGGCGGGCTTTGCGGCCGCCGCGGCCGGAGACGGAAAATTCTTGCTCCGCATCGAGGATATTGATGCGACGCGCTGCCGTGAAGATTATAGAGCTGCGATTGAGGATGATCTAGCTTGGCTGGGGTTGCAGTGGCAGCAACCGGTCTTGCGTCAGTCCAACAATTTTCCGGCTTATGCCGCGGCGCTGACGCAGTTGCGCGCCAAAGGCTTAATCTATCCGTGTTTTTGCACACGCAAAGCCATTATGGAAGAAATCGCCGCCGTGGGACAGGCGCCGCAGGGGCCAGAAGGGGTGATTTATCCTCGCTTGTGCCATGGGTTAAAAGCGGCAGAACGTCAGGAACGGATGGCAGCCGGCGAGACCTTTTGTCTGCGTTTGGACATGGCGGCGGCTTTGTGCCAAACCGGCAGCCTGACTTGGCATGATGCAGGGCGCGGCAGGCAGCGGGCTCAGCCGGAAGCCTTCGGCGATATCGTGTTGGCACGTAAAGAGACGCCGGCGGCCTATCATTTGGCCGTGGTGGTTGACGATGCCGCGCAGGGCGTTACGTTGGTCACGCGCGGCGAAGATTTGCTGCGGGCAACGGACCTGCACCGTGTATTGCAGGTGCTGCTCGGCCTGCCCGAACCGCGTTACCATCATCATCGGTTGTTAACCGATTCGCAGGGCAAACGCTTCGCTAAACGTGACAAAGCTTTAACTTTACGGGCGTTGCGACAGGCCGGCTGGGGGCCGGAGCGCGTCTGGCAAGAAATTGGCCTGGAATATTCCCTCATCCCGGCTAATAATCGTAGAGCAACGGCTGGCCGGAGTGGCGATGTTTGACGATATGAAAGAAAAAATGCGCCGGGCGAAAGAGGCAAAGGAACATGCCCGCCACGAGCGCGAACAAATGGAGCGCGAATATCAATCCGAAGCCGCCAAGGCGCAGGCTGCGGAGGAGGAGCGCGAACGGCGCATCCGCTCCATCCGAGTCATTCCAGGCGATGTCAAATACCGCTATGTGGTGCTTGATACCCTGCGCACCGTCGGCTATGCCGAGTTCAGCGGCAACCGCCTGATTGACCCGGACGAAGCGACGCGCAATGCCATGCAGCAAATGCAGGATTTAGCCTTCAGCATGGGCGCGGACGCCGTCATTCACGCGCAGTTCCAAGTCCTGCGCTATACCATCCAGCAGCGACAGATGTATTATGTGCCGGTCTATGAGACGCATATT
>CAYOGS010000009.1:7617-17692 GCA_964403435.1 uncultured Rhodospirillales bacterium
AAGGTCATGGGGCCCCCGACCGATTGGAGCAACGTGAATGAGGGATCGGTGGATTGATACTGTTGCGGACAATTTTTTCGCGACGTACAACCCGGGAACAAAGCAGTGAGGTTGGCCCTGCCAACATGTAATATGAATTGATGTGAGGCAGCGGGCGAAAGTTTGGTTTATGGTTGGGTTTCAGGTGGCGTGGTCAGATGGGGGCGTGGGTACGAATTTAGCTGATCCTGTGGTGCGCTCAAAGGTAAAGGCGATCCCTGACTAAAATCTGGTGGTACAATAGGCTGGTAGATTGGATTTGTTTGGATGGTCTGTTGAACCCACGCCCGTAGCACTGCTGTCCCAAGCCATACTAAAAAGAGCGGCAGCGTGAAGACCGCGACAGGGCGCAGATAACTTGGCAGGCGCACGAAACGCCGCCACAGGCGGCGGACGACCAGAAAATCGCCAAACTGCATAATCGTATAGCCAGCAATACAAACAGCCAGAAGAAACAAAACATCCTTTGTCCGGATAGCGCCGCCGGAACGCATAACGGCAACTGCAGCAAGGATTACCGCTACAGCTTCCCCGATAACGAATAGCCGATGACGCGAAGCGGCGCTCTGTGGCCATCTCCGGCGCAAGCAGCGATATATCATGAGCGGTAAACCCAGCAGGACAAGGCCACCAAGCTGAGCATAGAACAGGAATATGAGCAGGATATGGGGTGAGGGGGTAACACGGTTTTCAACCAAAACACCTGGTGGCAGGTTTATTGGAGTACCATCAAGTGTTCCAATGCTGGTGGCGTAGGCCACAGTGCTGACACAAAACGTCAGCACCACCAGCCAGCATAGCATAAGCAATTTCGTCATAGATGCTCTTTGTTTCGCACGCTGCGTAGGAGCTTGATTGCAAAAACGATACTTTAACCCTATTGTGAAGGCTTGCGCCGACAAAGACAATTTGATTGTGAAGTTAGCGAGAGGGGACGATGCACCGCATAATCAGGAGCTGCCTTAGCATCATACTTTGTCTTCTCCCACTGCTTGCACAAGCTGCAGAACCGTTGACTGTCCACGAATGGGGAACTTTTACTTCAGTGCAGAATGCCCAGGGCGAGACCCTACACGGCTATTTCATCAATAACGAGCCAGTGCCATTTTTTGTCCATGGACTCAATTATCCAGGCCGGCATTTTAACGGCATTCGTTCTGAGGAAGAAGCCAAAAGCCAAGTCAAAGGCGGCGTGCCAGCGCAACATCCTGATCTGATCATGCGGCTGGAAACACCGGTGCTTTATTTCTATCCCCCCACCGGCGCCAAGCTGCCCCTAACGTTAGATGTGAAAGCCGGGATGCGTGGTGGTTGGCTCACCGAGTATTATCCAAAGGCAAAGCCCAACATCACCGATCAGGATGTCGCCAATGATAAACCGTTAAAGACTGATTTTGTCGGCACATTGGAGTGGCAAGCACTGCAGGTGAGTGGCACGGGCAAAGTGCCTGAAACCCAAGACAAGGTATGGCTAGCGCCGCGCCAAACCAAAAGCGCGTTGGTGCATATGGCGGCGGCGAACGAAACCGAGCACTATCTATTTTATCGCGGCGTCGCGAATGTGCGGTCGCCGCTGCGTGTAACGTGGCAAGGTGACAGTTTGGGGGTAGGTGGCGACCAGGCTTCGCTGACCGGCGTGACCGCTAAAAATCTGCCGGTGACAGATATCTGGCTGGTCGAAGTCAATGCCACAGGTGATTTGGCCTATCGTGCCGTGCCAGCCTTGGTGGATGCCATGCACTTCAAAACCAGGGTAACAGCGTCTGCAAGTTTCGCTCCGGCCGATTTTGGCGCTACCGCCCGCGATTCGTTGCGTCAATTGATGCGTGCGGCGATCATACGCCACGGCATGTTCGCAGATGAGGCGGAGGCCATGCTAGCGACCTGGGAAAAATCCTATTTCAGTACGCCAGGCAAGCGGGTCTTCTATCTGGTGCCGCGCGCCTGGGTGGAGCATTACCTGCCGCTGCAATTCTCCGTGCCCGTTAAATTGGAACGCGCGTTCGTGGGCAGGATAGAATTGCGTTAAGGCAGGAGGCCAATACCACCGAAGCCATTGGCTGCATAATAGAATACTTAAAAAAATCTATAAAACGGTAGGGCAAAATCTACATGTATATTGACTTAGTTTGTGCCAGGAAGGACTGAAATTCTGTCACCTCCGGCCAACGCTGGGCGCCTGTTTCAAAATAGCGTAGCGCCTCCGCTGGTTTGCCGAGTTCGATCATACACTTACCAAGAGCAAATACTGAAGCCTTTGCATCATGGTTGATCTGAAATGCTTGCTGAAAAGCTGCTACCGCATCATTGAAGCGCCCGAGATCCATGTATGCAAAGCCCTTATCTTCGAAGGCTTGATACAGCACCGGGAGAGTCTCGTGCGCCATGGTATATTTTTCTATCGCTTGATCCAGCTTCATGTCTTCGTGTGCGGCGCGTCCAGCAATTAAGTGACCGTATGCCTCATCTATGATTTTCTGGAGATCCTGTCATGTTATTTCGAGATAGAGGTTAAAATCCGCACGTCGTAAAAACGCATGGTAACCCTGCAACTCATCGTTCGTAACTGGCCTGTTAGTGATCAAATGGCTGTCTTTATCAACGCCCTCAACTGAGACAGGCACATGCAAAGCCGATATGTGGAGGTTTGGAATATCTTCTTCTTTGGGCGCCGATGCGGTCGTTTCGTAGCGAAGAACATGATAATGCATAGCCGAATTGTCTTTTGTTTTGTAGTAATCAATTCCAAGTATCTTGGCCGGGGAATACATGCCTTCGTTTGGTGAAAAGATGACGTCTCCGACTTTAAATTTAGGCATTATAGCCCTCATACGGTTGGATTCGTAGGTTAACTTACTTCCGCGACTGGTCCGCAGCATTGTATTCAAGAGTGGATACTCTTTTTTCCAATCAGTCTTCAGCCATCTTTGCTTTTGATGGCAGCTCGCGCCAACGCGTCCACCCGCTCGTTCTCGACATGGCCATCATGGCCGCGGACCCAGATATAATCAACATTATGCGAGGCGCGCGCTGCGTCCAACCGCTGCCATAAATCCTTGTTCTTCACTGGTTGATTGTCGGCGGTTTTCCAGCCGCGTTTTTGCCATCCAGGAAGCCATTTGGAAATCCCGTCCTTGACATAGCTGCTATCCGTATAGAGCCGCACACGTGACGGCCGCTTCAAGCTTTCCAGTGCCATGATGGCGGCCATGAGTTCCATGCGATTGTTTGTCGTTGCCTTGTCATAGCCGGAAAGTTCTTTTTCTTGGCCCTGCCAGCGCAGCAGCGCGGCCCAGCCACCAGGGCCAGGATTGCCGCTGCAAGCGCCGTCAGTGAAGATCTCAATGATAAGTTCCGTCATGCCAGCCATGCCTGAAACGCCAGAGGATTGTCGCGGTGCGCCGCCAGGATGCGTTCGAATTCCGCCGGGTCTTTAGGCGTGACCATTGCGTTAGGCGGGCAATGGATCAAATCGAAATGCCGGCTGGCATAAAAACGCAGCGCCGCCGCCTGCAGCAGAAGTGGCATGGCAGCGCTTTCCTCCGCCTGCAGCGGCCTGCCTGTGTGATAGGCATGGAGCAGCGACCGTGCCCGACTGGGGCATAGCTGCCCGTTCGGCAACACACACCAGGCGTTGAGCGCGATAGCTAGGTCATAGGCCAGTAAATCATGGCAGGCGAAATAAAAATCGATCACGCCACAGAGTTGCCGGTCAGCGAAGAACACATTGTCAGGGAATAAATCGGCATGGACGGCGCCGGCTGGCAGATGCTGTGGCCATTGTGCAGCGATCTGGTGCGCCAAATGCAACATGTCCTGATGTTTGCGGCTGCCGTCGTCGCTGCGCGTCAACAGATCAATCCAGGTCGCACTGTTCATGCTATTTGCACGCTTAAGCGGAAAGTCCGTCACAGCGCGGTGCATCAGCGCCAGCATGGTACCCATGGCGGCGCACTGAAACGCGTCCGGCTGCAACACGGACTGGCCGGGCACAAAACTCACCATGGCTGCGACGCGTCCGGCAACTTCATGCAGCGCTTCGCCCTCACGGGTGCGTAACGGGCGCGGGCAGGGGATGCTGAACGCGGCCAGATGCTCCATCAGTGCCATGTAATAGGGCAGATCCGCCGTCGGTGTGCGTTCCTCAAAAATCGTCAGGATCAGTTTCAGCCCATCCGTGAAGCGCAGCATATAGTTGGTATTAGAAACGCCAGCGGCGATGCCGGCGAAATCCTGCAGCGGTGGAAGCGGAAAGACCTGCAAATAGTCACGGAGTTCCGGTTCGGTAATGTGTGTATAAACAGCCATAAGGGATTATCTATCACCCAGAAGGCGGCCAATCAAACCGCCCAGAGCATCACCGATGCCAACTGGCTCGTCCCGAACCGCCGTTGCTCGCCTTTCTTCCCGCACGGCCCACAGCCCGGCGCTTTCCACAGCCGGCAAGTCGCGGGCCAAAAGGTTCTTGTGCGCCGCCTGCATGATGTCGTGCCAGATTTGCGCCGGCACTGTTCCGCCGGTGATTTTCCGCATCGGAAGGTTGTTGTCATTGCCGCACCACACGCCTGTGATGTAGTCGGCCGTGAAGCCGATGAACCAGGCATCATGATAATTTTGTGTCGTACCGGTTTTGCCGGCGGCCGGCCGGCCGATGGCGGCGCGCGCGCCGGTGCCGCCTGTCGCCAGCACATCCTGCATCATGGCAGCTAACGTGCCGACGGCGCCACTTTCCACCACTTGCGGCAATTGAACCGGTGGACGCCGATAAATGATGCGCCCCGATGACGCGCGGATTTCGTTGATGGCATAGGGAGCTACCATGCGGCCGCCCGCCGCGATGGTGGCATAGGCCGCCGTCATCTCATGCAGCGAAACTTCACTGGTGCCGAGCGCCAGCGACAGATCATTTCCCAGCGGGCTGCTGATACCCAGTTTCTGCGCCAGGCGTTTGATCTTGGGAATACCTTGCTCTTCTGCTAATCTGACAGATACGGAATTAAGCGACCGCGCCAAAGCTTCGCGCGCTGAAACAGTGCCAAAATATTTGCCCTGGTAATTATCCGGCGCGTAATCGCCCATGGCGATAGGACCGTCATAGACACTACTGCTCGGACCAAGCCCATCAAGAATCGCTGCCAGATAGACGAACGGCTTGAAAGCCGAACCCGGCTGACGCCGGGCGTCCGTCACGCGATCGAACTCGCTTTCGTCATAATCCGTACCACCCACATAAGCACGGATGGCGCCGTCTGGGCTAAGCGTGAGCATAGCAGCCTGGCTTATATTCTTCTTGGCCTTTTGCGCGTCAGCCATAGTCTTATTGATGCTACGCTCCGCCGTCCGCTGCAATTGCGGATCAAGTGTCGTGGAGATGACCAGATCCTGACCTGTCGCGTCGGCATAATTGCCAGCCTGCTCCACCACCCAGGCGGCGAAATAGCGACCGTCGAATTTTGGGTTGGGGGGGACAGATTTACCAGCACCAGCCAGCGCCGTTTGGCGTTGCGCTTCGGTGATATAGCCGGCGTCAATCATCGTCATGAGCACGACTGCGGCGCGTTCGCGGGCGGCGTCTGGGTCGGTGGTCGGTGCATAGCGGCTGGGTGCCTTGAGCAATCCAGCCAGTACAGCAGACTCGTAGAGATTGATGGTGCTTAGCGATTTTCCGAAATAGGTTTCAGCCGCCGCGCTGGCACCGAAAGCACCCGCTCCCAGGTAAACGCGGTTGAGATAGGCGGTTAAAATCTGGTCTTTAGTATATTCATGCTCCAACCAGAAGGCGAGTAGCATCTCCTGCACCTTGCGCCGCAAGGTGCGCTGGGGCGTCAGGAACAGGTTCTTCGCGAGCTGCTGTGTGATAGTCGATCCGCCCTGCACCATATGGCCAGCGCGGATATTGCTGTAAACAGCGCGTGCTAGCCCCAACGGGTCAAGGCCAAAATGACTGTAAAAGCGCCGATCTTCCACCGCGATGACGGCATTGACCAGCGTCTCCGGCATTTCATGCACATGCACTTGTTTGGCAAAATAGTCGCCAAAACGGGCGATGCGCGTGCCATCATAGGCCAGCACGGTGATAGCCGGCTTACGTGTGCGGCCTTCGATTTCGTGGATATCCGGCAGATCATAGGCATAAAAAGCCAGCACGCCAGCCACCGCGACGCCGCCCCAAATCAAACACAAAATAGTAGCTTTGCCGACCCAGCGCCAGTTGATGGCGAAGCGACGTTGCTTTACGCGCTGACGGCGCCCGGTTTTCCGGCCTGGCCACAGTCCGGCGATCTTCTTCTTTAAGGCTTTAGACCAACTCATCATGCTCCAGGATTAATCTGTAAATATGGCCAAACTTTAACCTGCCATAGTTTATGCTTGCTTCACCATGCGGCGGCGAGCGGTGATGGTAAGAAAACCTTTGTCCTGTTGCTGCCAGGCAGCATTCCTTTGGGCTCTTAACCTGCTTCGGGGCCATTTTTTGCATCGCCGACCAAAGCCGCCTAGCCTACCGGGGATGTTGCAACGGGACCCTATTCCGACCAAGCCAAATGTGACCCGCCTTTTTTGGTGGTTCGCACTCGGGCAGGGGGCACTCTGGTTTTTGCTGCCTGCATTGCTGTCGCCGAATTTGCCGCCAGATGCCGTAGAGGGGCTGGCCTGGGGGCATGCCTGGCCGCTCGGCACCCATAAGTATCCGCCATTGCAGTCTTGGCTACTGGAAATTGCGGCCTGGCTTGGTGGGCGAACGGATGCCGGCATTTATGCGCTCAATGCTGGCTGCCTGGTGCTGACCTATTGGGCATTGTGGCGGCTGGGCAATAAGCTGATGCCATCGTCGCAAGCCTGCATGGGCGTAGTTTTCATGTGTGGCTGCATCGCTTTACCCATGGTGGCGCTGTCATCCAGTCCAGATATCGTGCTGTTGCCACTTTTCGCACTGTGCGGCCTGCAGTTCTGGCGTTCCTTCACGTTGGATTTGTGGCGCGACTGGCTTATTTTGGGGGCCCTGGCCGGTTTAGGATTGTGGGTAAAATACAGTTTTTTATTGATGTTGCTGAGCTTCGCGCTGTTCATAGTCTGGGAACGAGAGGCGCGTGCGATAGTGAACCGAACCAAGGCCTGGGCGGCAGTGATCCTGGCCGTGCTGGTGTTCCTGCCGCACCTGAACTGGCTGCTGGAAAATCACTGGCTGCCTTTTGTTTATGCGCGAGCGCAGGCTGATCGAGTAGCTGGTGAGGCGACAGGGATCGTCACATGGTTGCGTTTTGTCGGATTGCAATTGCTCATCATGGTGCCAGTGGCGTTTATATGTTGGTTGGCAAGGGAAAATCGGGCTTTTGTGTGGCCGGAGAAGACACCCGGGAGTCGCTATCTGATGGTGCTCGCCTGGGCGCCATTCGTCCAGATGGCGCTTTTGGCGCTGATACAGGGTGGTAAACCGCAGGTGATGCAGGCTCTGGCGTTGTGGCCTTTTTTGGGCCTCTGGGGCGCGGCGCGATGGGGCAGTCAATGGACAACCAATAGTGATGCGCGTCATCTGGTCATAGTGCTAATGGTAAGTGTACCGTTAGTTCTGGCGAATAGTACTCGGTTCGGTATTGTGCCTGAACGCGCAGCATTTCCGAGACAAACATTGGTACAACAGGCGGAGATTTTGTGGGCGCAGCAAGGTTGGCGCTCGCCCCTGACCATCGTGCTGGGCGACAATCGGCTGGGCGGTTATATTGCTTGGTATAGCAGGACGCGGCCGCAGCTCATGTATTACGGTAGCGCCCCATACAGCGCCGGCGTGACGGACGCAATGGTGCGCAAGCAGGGTGCGGTAGTCATTTGGGACATTGATCGTGATGGAGAAGATTTGCCCAAATGGGCGCTGCGACATGGTGGTGTGGGGAGCAAAATTACCTTCCGCATAGTTGATAATGGCAGAGGTTATATGGTCGCCATGGGGGTATTAGCCCCACAGGAGTAGCGTTTTCTGATGACGTGCGCGAGAAATATGCCGTAAAATGCGCAGTGCAAACCTATTAGAAAGTTGAACAGATGTCTCAGCGTCCCCGTCCGGTGGTATTGTGTATTCTTGATGGTTTCGGTTGGCGCGAGGCACGCGACAACAACGCCGTGGCGCAGGCACATAAGCCGAACTTCGATGCTCTGTGGGCGAGTTGCCCGCACGGCTTTCTGGACGCTTCGGAGGAGCATGTCGGACTGCCAGCGGGACAGATGGGCAATTCCGAGGTCGGGCACATGAATCTCGGTGCCGGCCGTGTGGTGTTTCAGGATTTGCCGATGATTGACCGCGCCATCGCACGCGGCGAATTGGCGCAAAATACTGAGTTACTGGCCTTCATTGCCAAGCTAAAGCAAAGCGGCGGCACTTGCCATCTACTCGGGTTGACTTCACCCGGAGGCGTCCACGCGCACCAAAACCATATATTGGCGCTGGCGCGCATTGTGAGCATTGCGGGCGTGCCGGTGGCTGTCCATGCTTGGCTGGACGGACGAGACGTGCCGCCGCAACAGGCGGCGGAAAGTCTGCCGGACGTCATCGCGCAGCTGGCACAAATGCCTGGCGTCAAATTGGCCACGTTATGCGGCCGCTATTTTGCCATGGACAGAGACAAACGGTGGGACCGGGTGCAGCAGGCCTACGATCTGCTGATGGATGGCAAGGGCGAGACGGCGGCCGAACCTATCGCGGCGCTACGGCGGCACTACGCCAACAAGACTGGCGACGAATTCATTCCGCCTATGGTTATTCCGGGTTATGCCGGCATGAAGGATGGCGACGGCATGCTTTGCGCAAATTTCCGCGCAGACCGCGCGCGAGAAATCTTGACCGCGCTGCTCGACCCGTCATTTGACGGTTTCACGCGCCATCGCAGCATCAAATTCGCCGCACAGACCGGCATGGTAGAATACTCCACGGCATTGAACGTTTTCCTCGCCACGCTGTTTCCGCCCAAGGACATCAAGGAGGGCTTAGGCGAGCTGGTGGCGCGTGCCGGGTTGAAGCAATTGCGGATTGCGGAGACTGAAAAATACCCGCACGTCACCTTTTTCTTTAACGGGGGCCTGGAAACGCCTTATCCCGGTGAAGAGCGCATCCTGGTGCCGTCGCCCAAAGTAGCCACCTATGATTTACAGCCAGAAATGTCGGCGGACGAAGTAACCGACAAGGTGGTAGCCGCGATAGACGGCGGTACGCTCGATCTCATCATCATCAATTATGCCAACTGCGACATGGTGGGGCATAGCGGCATACTGGCCGCCGCCATCAAGGCAGTGGAAGCCGTGGATCGCGGCTTGGGGCGGCTGATCGAAGCGGTCAAACGCCAGGGTGGCGTCGCGCTCGTTACCGCCGACCACGGCAATTGCGAAATGATGTATGACCCAGAAACCAAAGGACCACATACGGCGCATACTCTGAACCGTGTACCGATGCTGTTGGCTAACGCGCCGTCACATGTCACAGGGCTGAATGACGGCAAGCTGGCCGACGTGGCGCCGACATTGCTGGCCCTTATGGGTGTGCCTCAGCCGGCCGTCATGGACGGGCAAAGTCTGCTGCGCGCCGGCAACGCGAAAACTGCATAAATACTTTAAGCAGCCAACGGATCGGTCTTGGCGTCGCTGGCCACCGGCAGTTCCTGCACATGCCAGGGCAGGCCGTGCTTGGCAAGTTGTGCCAGGAAGGGGTCAGGATTCAGTGTTTCGACATTCATCACGCCTGTACCGCGCCAATGGCCTTGCAGCATCATCATGGCGCCCACCATGGCAGGGACGCCAGTGGTATATGAGATGGCCTGCGCACCGATTTCCTTGTTGGTCTCGGCATGGTCACAAATATTGTAAATCAGGTACTTCTTCGGCTGGCCGTTCTTCACACCTTGGATGAGGCAGCCGATGGATGTTTTGCCGGTATAATTTTCTGCCAGCGATGATGGTTCCGGGAGCAGTGCTTTCAGAAATTGCAGCGGGATGATATCCATGCCGTTGTAGTGCACGGGGTCAATGCGCGTCATGCCCACGCTCTGTAGCA
>CAYOGS010000010.1:0-12995 GCA_964403435.1 uncultured Rhodospirillales bacterium
AAGCTAGCTTGCGTCGTCAACGCAGCGCCGTTCGATACCTCTTGGATACCTCCCATGAATCCCTCTCGCGTTCTACTATTCAAAACGCCGGTAGGACGGTGCTTTTTGAGGTGCACAAAGGTCGCAGATGATTTCAGGCAGCAAAAGGTGGACGAGCGGAGAATTGCGCCGCTTTCTCAAGCACATGCGCGGCGGTAAGCAGTGTTTCCTCCGCGAAATGGTTGGAAATCAACTGCAAGCCCAGCGGTAGTCCCTGGCTATCCAGACCAGCTGGGATCGACATAGCCGGCACACCGGCCAGATTGATGGGCACGGTGAAGACGTCGTTGAGATACATCTGGATCGGGTCATCCTGTTTGGCCCCGATGGCGAACGCGCCGCTAGGCGCCGTGGGGGTGAGGATGATATCGCACTGCTTGAATGCCTGGGTGAAATCATCGGCGATGCGGGCGCGCACTTTCTGCGCCTTAAGGTAGTAGGCGTCGTAATAGCCGGCGGACAGCACATAGGTGCCGATGAGGATGCGGCGGCGCACTTCCTTACCGAAGCCTGCGCCGCGCGTGTTTTCATACATCTCGTTCAATGACGTGCCGGGCACGCGCAACCCGAAGCGCAGCCCGTCATAGCGTGCCAGGTTGGACGAGGCTTCGGCCGGCGCTACGATGTAATAAGTGGGTAGCGAATATTTGGTGTGCGGCAGGCTGATGGGCACGATGGTGGCGCCTGCCTCCTTGAACCATTGCGCGCCACGTTCCCAAAGCGCGTCAATCTCTGCCGGCATGCCGGGCATGCGATATTCTTTGGGGATGCCGATGCGGAGACCTTTGACCGATTTGCCGAGGGCAGCGGTATAATCCGGCACCGGCCGATCTACGGACGTGGAGTCTTTGTCGTCATAGCCGGCCATCACGCGCAGCATCAAGGCCGCGTCCGCGACGTCGCGGGTCATCGGTCCGGCCTGATCGAGGGACGAAGCATAGGCGATAATGCCCCAACGTGAGCAGCGGCCATAGGTCGGCTTGAGGCCGACGGTGCCGGTGACGGCGGCGGGCTGGCGGATGGAGCCGCCGGTATCCGTGCCGGTGGCCGCCACGATGGCATGGGCGGCGAGTGCTGCCGACGAACCGCCGGACGAGCCGCCCGGCACTAGTTTGACGGAGGCATTGGACGGGTCGGTGCCTGACCAAGGGCTGATGACGGGGCCGTAATAACTGGTGATGTTGGAAGAACCCATGGCGAACTCGTCCAGGTTTAGCTTACCCAGCATTACCGCGCCTGCGCCGAAGAGTTTTTGCGTAACAGTGGATTCGTAGGTGGGCTTGAACCCGTCCAGAATATGGCTGGCGGCAGTGGTCAACACGCCCTTGGTGCAATAAAGGTCTTTGATGCCCAGTGGAATGCCGTCCATGGCACCGGCCTGGCCGGCGGCGCGGCGGGCGTCCGAGGCTTTGGCCTGGGTCCTCGCGATGTCCGGCGTTTCGGTGATGAACGCGTTGAGCGGCCGGATTTTCTCGACCGCCTGGATATAAGCCTCTGTCAGCTCCACGGCGGAAAATTCTTTTTTCGCCAGGCCGGCTAAGGCGCCCTGCATGGTCAGATCAGTCAACTTCATGGGATTATCCTGATTGCGAAACGAATAAAGTGGAGAAATTGTGGAAGGGTGGGAGGTTACTCGACCACCTTGGGCACAACGAAGAAGTCGCCGGTGCGTTGCGGCGCATTACTCAGGACGGCCGCAGCATTGCCGCCATCGGTTACCACATCGTCACGTTGACGCAATGACATGGCATGGGTACCGGTCATTGGAGCGACGCCGCTTACATCGACTTCGTCAAGTTGCGCGACGAAATCCAGGATGGAACTCAGCTCTTTAGCCAGCTGCGGCTTATCGACCTCGTCTACCTTCAGGCGCGCGAGGGAGGCGATTTTAGTGACAGTTGCGGTATCGATGCTCATGGTGGCGGCAAGACCGTGAATAGGTTAAGGTAGGGCGATTATGCCCAGACCCAGCAACCCTGACAATCCATTCTTGCGCCATGCCTGTGCTTGACCTGCCTGCCTTTGCCCAGAGCTCGGCTAAATCCAAGCCATTGCTGGGTTTTGACGTGGGCACTACTACTATCGGCTTGGCGATTGCCGACCCCGGCTGGCAGGTGGCATCCCCGCACAAAACCATTTCGCGTAAGAAATGGCCGCAGGATCTTGCGTCGGTCAGCGCTGTCATCCGCGAGCGTGGGGTGGGTGGACTGGTGGTTGGGTTGCCGCGCAATATGGATGGTAGCGAGGGACCTCGCGCGCAGTCGGTGCGCGCTTTCGCGCAAAATCTGTTGGCGCGACCTGATCTTTTGGACGGCGATTTGCCTCTGGCCTTTTGGGACGAGCGCCTGTCCACTGCCGCGGTGGAGCGTTTCCTAATCGCGGATGATATGAGCCGTCAGCGGCGCGATGCTGTGATTGATAAAATGGCCGCCGCTTATATTTTGCAAGGTGCTTTGGATGCGTTGCGTGCTGCGGATCACCGCATCGCTCCCACAAACGCATAGTTTAACGACCTCTTAACCACGGCGATGCCAGAGCTTTATCTCAGGTAGCGAATCACTGGCGTGGCATATGAATCAAGGTAAGCGGAATGGTTGGGTGTGGCGTCGTGGCTTGAGACAGCCCGGCAGAATGTGGCGGGTCGCGGTCATCGGTGCGCTGCTTCTAGCGGCACCTTCGGCCTTGGCCAGCATGGGCGCCGCCGTGACCCTGGCTTCGGGTCAACCCGGCCTCATCTATCCCAGTGAAACAACCCAGCTGGAGATCACGCTCTCCAACAGCAATACGACCTCGGCCATCAATGGCGTCGCCTTTAGCAACAACCTGCCCGGCACTTTGCCCAATGGGCTGAAAATCGCCGGTGCTGCAACTTATACCTGCTTTAATCCGGCAACCTCCACTTCTTCTGCCGGCTCCGGCAGTTTGACGGCGGCTTTGAACACGCAGGCCATCAGCTTGAGTGGCGGTGTGATTCCGGCGCGCGCCAGCAATACGGACGGCACTTGTACCATCACCATACCGGTGACGGCCGGCACCAGCACAGGCAGCGCCACGACTTATACCTATACAATTGCCGACGGAGCTGTGACCGGTAATGACGGCGGCGCGGTGGCGAATACAGGGGCTGTCAATCAGAGCATTAATATCCGTGCTCTGGCGGCGCCTGCCATCAGCAAAACATTCAGCAACAACACCGTGGTGCTGGGCGGCACGGCGGTGACACTGACTGTGACCTTGAGCAACCCGAACCCCGTCGCCATCAGTGGGTTCAGCGTCTCCGATAATTTTCCACAACTTAGTGCCTTGCCGCTCATCGTCGTGGCCAATCCGGTGGTGTCCAACGCCACGTGCACAGGTGCCGGTGTGGCACCAAGTTTCTCGCCGACAGCAGGCGCCTCTTCAATCAGCGCGACTGGCGGTACGATCGCCGCCAATGGTAGCTGCACTTTGACGGTGGCCGTGGTTGCTGGCCATACCAATAGCCAATATCAGACGGCATTCCAGAACAACACGATTGTCGGCGCCACAGATTTCAGCAGCGATATTGGCATCATTCCAGCCAATGCGACCGCGCAAGTGCGTGCCCGTTCGCCGTTGAGCATCGCCAAGGCGTTTGACAACGCCGCGGTGGCCAGCGGCCAGACGGACGATATGACAATCACGCTGACCAACAACGGCACGGCGGCGCTGACCATCAACAGTTTCACCGATGACCCGATTGATGGCGTCGGGAATGTGGCTTATGGCCTAAAGGTCAACGGTACCCCGGGCATCGTTTGCTCGGCAGGCGGCACACCCGGCACCTATGCGGCGACCGCTGGCAATACTGGTATCACACAGACGGTCAACACGACGATCGCGGCTGGTGGCACCTGCACCATCACCACCAATTTCACCGCCACGGTACAGACCCCCAACACGCCAATCAGTTTTACCAACACGGTCGCCGAAGGCGCTGTCGGCACAACGACGAGCGGTGTGGTTAGCCAGGGGGTTTCCGCAAATGTGTTGGTGGCCGATGAATTGCGCGTGCTGAAGGCCGTGGCGCCGGCCACGATTTCGCCGGGCAATCCGGTGCGCTATCAGGTGACTGTGCAGAATTGGTCCACGGCGGCACTCAGCAACGTTGTCATCACGGATAGCTTAACCAATGGACAGACTTTCCTGACTGGCACTATCGGCGGCATAGATTTTACGCCGACTATGAGTGGCAGCGGCTGCAGCGGTCTCAGCACGTCTTCCACCACCGGTGCGACAATACCGGCCATCACCATCGGTACCGTGCCGGCGCGCCCCAGCAGCTTCGCGCCGGGCAGCTGCGTGGTGACGTTCTGGACGATGACTTCCACTAGCGCGTCCAACGGCTCTAATGTCGCGAACGTGCTGGCAGCCGGCAGCGTGTGCCACAATAGCGGTGCCACCTGTAATGGCGGCAATTCCAACACCACGAGCGGTACCGTCAGCACGAGCACGCTGGCGGCAGCGAAGAGCTTCAGTCCAGCAGGGCCGTTGTCAGAAGGCGCGGTCACGCGGATGACCATCACTTTGACAAACAATGCCGCCAACCCGTTGACCAGCATCGCCTTGAGCGACACTTTGCCAGTTGGTACCGGCGGCGCCCAGTTGCGCGTGGCAACGCCGGCCAATGCCGCCAGCACGTGCGGCAGCCCGACCATTACGGCTGTCGCGGATTCCACCTCGGTCGCCATGAACGGCGCTACGGTGCCGGCACGGAGTAGTAGCGGTACTGGCACAGCCGGCAGTTGCGTGTTGCAGGTGGATGTCGTTGGCGCGGCCGGCACCTATAACAATACAGCCACGGTTTCCGGCACCCAGACTTTTGCCAACGGCACCACGGCCGGCATCGGCCCCGTGACTTCCAACACGGCCGCATTGACCTATACGTCTGCGCTATCCGCGACCAAGAGTTTCAGCCCGTCTAGCGTAGCTTCTGGCGGGCGCGCGACCGTCACCATTCGGTTGAACAATGGCGGCGGCGTGGCGCTGAGTGGTTTGAGTGTCACCGATCCGCTGCCCAGCGGTATGGTGCTGGCCAACCCGACCAACGCCTATACCACCTGCGCCGGCAGCACCAGCATCACAGGCGCCGCCGGTGCCGGCAGCATCACGATGACTGGGGCCGATTTGGCTGGCGGCGGCAGCTGCGATCTGTTGTTCGATGTCACGGCCACAGGTAGCGCAAATTGGGTCAACACCATTCCGGCCGGCAATATCAGCGCCAATGGCGGCGTGAGCAATCAGACGGCCGTGATCGGCACGCTGACCTTCAACGCGCCTGACGGGCTGACGGTGGCAAAAGCCACCAGCCCCAGTACGCTCACCTTCCCCGGCCAGGTCAGCACATTGACCATCACCATCACCAACGGCACCCAGGCCGTGACGGGTCTCAGCCTCACCGATTATTTCACGGCCAATGGCACGTCGAGCGCAGCGGCGAATGGTATGCAAATCGCAGCAACGCCGGCAGCCAGCACCACCTGTACCGGTGGCGCAGTTACGGCCACGGCCGGCGGTACCTCTGTTCGCCTGACTGGCGCCAGCCTGGCGGCCAGTGCCAGCTGTACGATTACGACCAATGTCACTTCCACAGCCGTGGGCGGCATCACCAATTTCATTCCGGCCAGCAGCATTGGCACCGACCAAGGGCTGAGCAACAGCGGACAGGCGACCACCAGCTTGACGACGCAGAGCAATATCGGCGTGACCAAGCAATTCACACCGCAGGTTATCAAGCCCGGTGAACGGTCGCGCCTGCGCGTCACGCTCTATAACCCCACGGCACAACCGGCAGCCAACGCGAATTTCACAGATAATTTGCCCAGTGGCATGACAGTGCCGAGTGCTCCCAACCCGGTCAGCACCTGTAGCGGTGCCAGTATCACTACGCCGACGAGCAGTCAGGTTCAGATCAACGGCGCCAACATCGCCGCGGCATCGGGCAGTGTCTCGGCTTCTTGCTACATCGAGATTGACGTCACGGTGGCGAGTGCCGGCGATTACACCAACACCATCGCGGCTGGCGCCTTGACCGCTACAGTCGGCGGTGCGCCGGCGACCAACTCGCAGCCGGCATCGGATATCTTGCGAGCCAAACTGCCTGTGACACTGCATAAGGCGATTGATGCTCTGACATTGGATAGCGGCAATCCCTCCGGCTTCACCACCGGTACCGCGAGCGCTGCCGCTGGCACAGCGAAGATCTTGACCATCGCAATCACCAATCCCAACAGCACGGCGCTGACTGGCGCAGCGCTGACCGACTCGCTCCCCAGCGGCTTGGTCGTCGCACAAACACCGAGTGCCGCGACGAGCTGCACCGGCGGTACGGTGTTAGCACCCGCTTCAGCGACGAGCATTAGCTTGACCGGCGCTACCCTGAGTGCAGGCGCTACCTGTACCATCACGGTTAATGTGCTGAGCAATATAACCGGTACCTATACCAACAGTATTGGCGCCAATGCGTTGACCACAAATGAAGGCGTCAGCAACGAGGAGCCGACGAGCGCGCGGCTGGTCGTTTCCACACCGCCGGTGGTGCGTAAGGAATTTTCGCCTGCCGTCATACCGGCCAACGGAACGTCGCGGATGACGATTTATCTCGACAACGCCAATGACGCGGCGATGACGTTGGTGGCGGCGCTGGTGGATACGTTGCCGACGGCGCCCGGTGCCGTGCTGGTGGCAACAACGCCGAACGTAACGAAGACCTGCCCTGGCAGTGTGACCGCCACAGCAGGTGCTGGCACGGTGACGTATGCGAATGGCGCGACTATACCGGCTGGTGGCTGCAGCATCAGCGTGGATGTGACGGCGAGCGCCGTTGGTGTTCATACCAACAATATTCCGGCTGGTGCGCTCCAGACTGATTTCGGCAACAACCAGCAGCCGGCGAACGCCACGCTCACGGTAAGCACCCAAGGCTATATTTCTGGCCGGGTGTTCAAGGACAATAACGTGACGCCGGACGGCGTGTTCCAGCCGGGTACGGATAGCCCGCTCAGCGGCATCATCATCACTTTGCACAGCGGTCCAAACTGCTCCGGCACTTTGCTGGATACGGCAACAACCGATAGTAATGGCAATTATCTGTTCAGCGGCTTGGTGGCCGGAACTTACTCAGTTTGTCAAGCCAGCCAACCCAGCGGCACCAGTAACGGCACCACCACGGCCGGTGGCATCGTCAGCTCCGGCGGCAGTACCGGCACGGCCGGCACCGCCAGCAATCCGAATGCCAGCAGCAGTCAGATCGTCGGCGTCGTCCTGAATGGTGACGGCACGGCCGGTGCGGTCAGCGGTTCGACCGGTAATAATTTCGCCGAGATCGTGCTGTCTTCCATCAGCGGCACAGTGTTCCTCGATCAAAACAATAATGGCACCCAAAACGGTGCCGATACTGGTATCGCCGGCGTGACCATTCAATTGCTGAATGGAAGCAATGCCGTCGTGGCAACGACGACAACGGACAGCAACGGCCAATACAGCTTCAGCAATTTGACGCCCGGCACTTATAGCGTTCGCGAACCGACGCAGCCCAGCAATACCGCCAACGGTATCACCACACCGGGCAGCGTGGATAATGGCGGCACGGCTGGCACGGCGACCGGTGTTGCGACGTTGCCCAGCAGCATCACCGGTATCGTCCTGCCACCCAACACGGCGGCGAATGATAATGACTTCGCCGAGATTCAGAATGGGCGCAGCATCTCCGGCCGTGTGTTTCTGGATTATGATAATAACGGCAGCTTGGATGGCAGTGACCACGGCATTGGCGGTATCACGCTCAATCTGACTGGTACGGACATCAACGGTAATTCGGTCTCAGCGACCGTCACCACCAACAGCGATGGTAGTTACACTTTCACCGGACTGCCGCCCGGCACATATATTGTCACGCAACCCGGCCAGCCCGGAGGTACCAGCAACGGCACCACTACGGCAGGCAGCACCGGCGGCACTGGCAGCAACCCAACGAGCAGCAGTAGCCAAATTGTGGCCATCGACCTGACCGGCAGTAACACGGTCTCCGGTGAGAACAATTTCGCCGAGGTGCCGGGCGCCGCGCCTGATCTTACCATCACTAAGACGCATGCGCCGGCCAGCTTCGGTGCCGGATCTAGTACGGGCGTCTTCACCCTGACACCGCGCAATATCGGTGCTACCGCGACCTCTGGCACCATCACGGTCACGGACACGTTGCCTAGCGGCATGACAGTAGCGGCGCCGGCGACCGGCACCGGTTGGGTCTGCACAGGCGCAGTCGGCGCCAGTAGCGTGAGTTGCGCTAGCACGGCCGTCATTGCCCCCAATGCGGACGGTAATCCCATAAGCCTGCGCGTGCAGGTTGCCAGCGGCGCTAGCGGTCAGTTGTTGACGAACAATGCCGCTATCAGCGGCGGCGGCGAGCCGGCCGGGTTTGATGGCAACAATACGGACGATGATACAGTGGCCATAGCTGCTAGTGCGCAAGTCAGCGGCACAGTGTGGCGCGACCATAATCATGACCGCGTGCTCGACAGTGGCGAGCCGCGGGTAGAGGGCTGGACAGTTGAGTTGTTGCTCAACGGCGTCGTGGTACAGACCGTGACCACAGGCAGCAATGGTGCCTATCAATTCAGCAATGTCTCACCCGGTAGTGGCTACAATATCCAGTTCCGTGAACCTGATACCGGCCTGGTGTTTGGCAATGCCGTGCCAAACGAACAGGGCATCACGCCGACCAATGGTAGCCGCGACAGTGGCGCTGGCACCGTGAATGGTGGCACCAATAGCGGCAATCCGGCGGGCGCCGATTTGTCCGGCGGCAATGGGACACTGGCGGGCCTCAGCATCCTGGCGGGTGACAATATCATACAGCAAAGCTTACCGCTTGATCCGGCCGGTGTTGTCTATGACGCGGTGACACGCAATCCAGTGCCCGGCGCTGTGGTTACGATCACGGGGCCAGGCGGGTTTGACCCGGTGACGCATCTGGTGGGTGGCAGCGCGACGGTGACCACAGGTAGCGATGGGTTTTACCAATTCCTGCTGACACCCACTGCGCCGGCCGGCACTTATACGCTGGCAGTGACGACATATCCGACCGGCTATCTGCCGCAACCTTCGACCATCCTGTCGGTGTGCGCCAACGCGCTGACGGTGGGCGCGACGCCAGATCCGGCGTTGGTGCAAGCTGCCAACACGGCGCCAACGACAGCGGCGACACAGGCCGACCCGACCGCTTGCCCCGGCACCACCGGCGGGCTGAACGGTACCAATCAAGGTAGTACGCAATATTTCTTCAGCTTCGTCATCACTCCGGGCAGCTCCGCGAATGTGGTCAACAACCACATCCCCTTGGATCCCGTGCGCGCCAGCGATATCGTCATTACCAAGACCACACCGCTGGTCAATGTCACCGTAGGGCAATTGGTGCCGTATATCATCACGGTGCGGAATACCTCTTCGGCCAATCTGACGGGCAATACGATTGCAGACACGCTGCCGCCTGGCTTCAAATACAAAGTTGGCAGCGGTACGCGTGACGGCGTGGCGCTCGAGCCCACGGTGACAGGACGTAATCTGCGCTGGATCAATCAACCCCTGAATGCTGGGCAGACGCGCACATATAAGCTGTTGCTGGTGGTCGGCGCAGGCGTACAGCCTGGTGAATATGTCAACAGCGTGCGGGTGGTTGGCACGGTAGACGGGTTGGCGCGCTCCAACATCGCCAACGCTACGGTGCGTGTGGTGCCCGACCCGCTGTTCGACTGTTCGGAAATCATCGGCAAGGTGTTTGATGACGCAAATGCCAACGGCTATCAGGATGAAGGCGAAAAGGGTGTACCCAATGTGCGCCTGGCCACGGTCAACGGCTTCTTGGTGACGACTGACGAGTATGGCCGCTATCACATCGCTTGCGCCGCGATTCCCAATGCCGACCGTGGCAGCAACTTCCTACTCAAGCTGGACGAACGTACCTTGCCGACGGGCTACCGTGTGACCACTGAAAATCCACGCGACGTGCGGGTGACGCGCGGCAAGATGAGCAAACTGAATTTCGGGGTGACCATCCATAAAGTAGTTCGCGTGGACATGACTGACGCCGCCTTCGTTGCGGGAGGCACGGCGTTAAAGCCGGCATGGCAGCAGCAGCTCGAGGCACTGCCGGAGCAGCTGAAAGACCATCCGTCCGTGCTGCGCCTAGGATATCAGGCTGGGCAGGAAGGGGAGCAGCTGGCGCGTGACCGGTTGCGTGCCGTAGCCAATGCACTACGCGATGTGTGGCAAGATAAGAATTGCTGCCATGTGCTGCAGATTGAAGAAGAGTTGGTGTTGCCGGCAAAGCCTGCTGCGCAGGGAGGCAAGCCATGATTAATTTCCGTCGTACCGCGCATCATGCCTTGCTCCTGACGACCAGCCTGTGTGCTCTCGCCGGCAACAGCCTGGCCGCCGGTGATTGTGCCGGTCAGCGTTTCTGTCCGCTCCCGGAACAATCGGGTAAGGAGTCGTTTGAATCCAAGGTCCTCTTGCGTCGCGACGGGCAGACGCCGCCCAGTGTCGAATATCGCCGGCCAGCGGATGAAACCATTGTATTGCGATCAAGTGCGGACGCGTCTGACTTAACACGGCATGATGTGCAGCCTTTCCCTTCAGGTTGGCACCAATTGTCCAACGAAGATAAGGCTGAAGTGACAGCGCTGGCGCAGAAGTTACGCGGCAGACAGATCGAGCGGGTAGAAATTATCGGGCATGCCGACAAGCAGCGTCTGGCGCCGGCGGCCAAGCAACGCTATGCCGACAATATGGGGCTGGCGACGGCGCGCACGGGTGAAGTCGCGGTTTATCTACGCAGCTTGCCGGGCTGGCAGGCCGTGCCAATGTTCCGCTCTGCGGTTGGTGAAAGCAAACCGGTGGTCAGCTGTCCGTCCGATGGTGTGGAAACATCAACGGAAGCGATGCAGGCCTATCAGGCATGCCTAGGGCGCAACCGGCGGGTGGAATTGCGGATTTGGTATGCACCACGTCCAGGACAAAGCTGTGCCGCGGCGCAAGGTGCCAAGAACGATCTGCCGTTCCGTATCTCGGTAGATGGGCAGCCGCTCGCTGCTCAGGATGGTGCCAACAGCGCCGATGTGACGCGCTGCACGGATGTGGCGTTGGCCAAGGCGGATATTCAAGTGCGGTATGATGCACTGGAAACGGTGCCCGTATTGAACGTCACGGCCTGGCCCGACGGCGCGGCACACGGTGCCAAGGTGCAATTCACGCCCTATAGCAATTACCTCGCTTACATCAAGAAAGCTGAGCTACGACTTTTCGCGCCGGATGCTTCTGAACAACAGGTGCCTTTGGCCATTGTGCAACTTGACGCGCAACTCGCCAAGACTGCGACTTGGCAAGTGCCGAACGAGACCGAGCTTGATGAAGTACGCTATGTGCTTCGCGTCTATGATGCCGATGGCAACTTCGACGAGACGGAACCGAAACCCCTGAAGATACTGGCGCAAGCCAAACCGCTGAACGATACGCAAACCACGGAACGGGAGGCGTTGATCGGTTACGGCGAAAACCATCGTGCAGTTAAGAACATCCATGTCAGCGGTGGGTCGGTGACGGTGAATGGGCGTGATTTGAAGCCACAGACGCAGGTCTGGGTGTTGGGTCTACCGGTGCCGGTCGATAGCGAAGGCAAATTCGCATTCCGCCAAATTGTACCGGCGGGCGACCACCAAGTGAGTGTGGTGACCCAGGAGTCGAGCGGGCAGCGTGCTGAGTTCAACCGCACACTCTATGTGCCGGACAATGACTGGTTTTATATCGCGCTCGGCGATTTGACAGTTGGTCAGAATAATGTCGAAGGTCCCGCCAAACTGGTGACTGGTGATGATGCCAACGGCACGCGCAAAGGCGTGTATGCCGACGGGCGCGCAGCCTTCTATGTCAAAGGAAAAATCAAGGGCGAGTATCTGTTGACGGCCAGCGCCGACACGCAAGAGCAGCCGGTTGAAGACATGTTCACCAACTTCAACCGTAAAGACCCGCGCTATCTGCTGCGGCGCATAGATCCCAACGCCTATTATCCCGTCTATGGTGACGACTCCACCAGCGTGGAAGACGCGCCAACGCGTGGCAAATTCTACGTCAAGTTGGCGCGCGGCGATTCCCACGTCATGTGGGGTAATTTCCAGACGCGGATTAACGGTACCGATCTCGTGAATTACAGCCGCGGGCTCTACGGCGCCAATGCCGAATATCGCAGTGAAGCCAGCACGCGTTATGGCGAACGCCGCACCGAAGCGCAAGGCTTTGTGGCCGATCCTGGTACGCTGGGTGCTATTGAGGAATTCCGCGGCACCGGCGGTTCGCTGTATTATATGCGGAACCAGGATGTGGTGGTGGGGTCGGAGCGACTGCGGATCGAGATCAGGGATCGCGATTCCGGCATCGTGCTCCAGACGCGTGAGCTCACCGCTGGGCAGGATTACGAGATCAATTACATCCAGGGTCGCGTGATGTTGCGCGAACCGCTATCCTCCACCGCCGATGGCAGTACGCTCGTGAAAATTGGCGCCAATTCGGGCAATCCAGCCTACCTCGTCACGAACTACGAATATGCACCGACGGTTTCTGCCATCGAGAATTGGACGAAGGGCGGCCGCGCTAGTCATTGGGTGACTGACAATATCCGCCTCGGCGTCACCGGCTATCAGCAGAATGGTGCGGGCACGGATCAGAAGCTGGTGGGGGCAGACGCCACGCTGCGCTATGCTCCAGGCACTTATTTGAAGTTGGAGATGGGGCGCTCCGAAGGAGCAGGGACGGGAGCGCAATCATCTCCCAATGGTGGTTTCAATTTTAGCCCGCTGCCGCAAACGCATGAGCCAAATATCGAAGCCTATGCCTGGCGCGCCGAAACCGGTCTTGACCTGGCGGAAGTGTTGGATGGAACGCAGGGG
>CAYOGS010000010.1:13005-17549 GCA_964403435.1 uncultured Rhodospirillales bacterium
CGGCGCGAAAACGGCTATTCTGCACCTGGCCAGTTGACCAACGAAGGTGTAACCCAAACCGGCCTGACAGCGGCGGTGCCACTCAATGAACGGCTGAATTTGAACGCCAAGGCCGACATCAAGGAAGCGCAGACCACAGGTAGCACTAAGAGCGGCGAGTTGGGGGCGGACTATAAGCTTACCAAGGAGCAAACGCTCTCTGTTGCCGTGCGTCATGATGAGCGCGAAACCAACCTGGCAGCCGGGAACAGCGAAATTCTAGCGGAGACCGGTGGCCGCACCGATGGCGCTATCAAATTGCTGCACGCGCCACTCAATGCCGATGGCTCGAAGAAAGACTACGAGATTTACGGCTTGGCACAGGCGACGCTGCACCGCGATGCCGACCGTGACCCCAATAATCGCGGCGGCGTGGGCGGGCGTTACGATCTCAACGACCGTGTCTCTTTGAACGGTGAAGCGACTGCGGGCGATGGCGGTTGGGGTGGCAAGGCTGGCGCTGAGTATCGCGTTTCCGACCGGACCACCTATTACACCAATTATGTCCTGGACACTGATCGCACCGACAATGGCTATCGCGGCCGGCAAAGCAATTTCGCAGTGGGCGGCAAATCGCGTTATACCGACAGCGTTTCAGTCTTCGCTGAGCAGCGGCGGCAAAACTTCGACAACGGTCCGTCCGGACTAATTCATTCCTTCGGGCTAGATCTGGCGGCCAACGATCATTGGAACTGGGGCGGTCGCTTCGAGCGTGGCACAATCAGTGATCCCAACAGCGGCGATTTCTTGCGGAATGCCGTCTCACTCTCCACCGGCTATCACCGCGAAAAAATGAAATATGCCGGCAGCTTTGAGTGGCGCGACGAATATGGCAACCAGATCGGCGAGCGTACCTCTTGGTTGGTGCGAAACAATCTTTCCTATCAGACCACACCGGATTGGCGCTTCCTCGGCAGCTTTAATTTCGCGCTCAGTGAATCCGGTCTGAGCGGCACACTGAACGCCGACTTCACAGAATTGAAAGTGGGCTACGCCTACCGACCAGTGGCGAACGACCGGCTCAACGCTTTGTTCAAGTATACTTATCTGGATGACCAAGGCAGTCCTGCTCAGGTGGGTGCAGACGGGCAGACTCATATCCAAGGCTATGAGCAACGCAGCCATGTTCTGGCGGTGGACGCGATATATGATCTAACCCCGCGTCTCGCTCTGGGCGGCAAGTTCGGCTATCGTATCGGTATGATCAAGGACAACAATGTCGCGGAGCCGCAGTGGTTTAGTAGCCAGGCTTGGCTGGCCGTCGGCCGCGCCGATTACCATGTGCTGCACGCCTGGGACGTGATGGGTGAGCTGCGGTATCTTGATGCACAAGAGGCGAAGGATGCTAAGTTCGGCGCGCTGTTGGGTATCTATCGGCATATCAATGAGAACGTCAAAATCGGCGTCGGCTATAATTTCAGCGACTTCTCTGACGATTTGACTGACCTTGACTATAACAGCCGTGGTGTCTTTGTGAACGCCATTGCGAAGTTCTGAGGTTAGGTAGCGCCAAGCCATTGTGAATACTGTTAGAGGATACGCCTAAGCGTTCCGAGTTGTCCGCAGCAGCAAGCTCAGCGTGATCTCTTAAGGTAGCGGCTCTTGGTGCAGGCGGAAGAGGGTACTGTGAGACGCGGCCGAAACCGGCGCGGAGGTTGGCTTCGAGGTCATCGCCGTTTAGCTTCACCTTTTCGATTAGCTTGCATATAAGCGAAGCGGTCCGTCCACCGTCATCCGAATCCGCGAAGGTCCAGTTTTTGCGGCCGATGGCGACAATCTGGATGGTGTGTTCGGCCACGTCGTTCGTCATCTCACTCCGGCCATTTGCCGTGTAGCGCTCCAGCGCCTTTGATGCTGATTCTGCCTACCTGCTCTGGGATGTATTAGGCATGTCCTCTTACGTTGACCAAAGTTCGGCATGCGTATCAAATTTGTTTACCATGAAGGTTATGGGGGCCAGCGACGGATTCCAGCCTGACACGGCGTTTCAACTCCGTAACTTGCTGGAGAAGCCTCATGATTTATCGATCTTCATGTCTCGCGCTGCTTGCCTTGACGCTGGTTGTTGGGTCGGCCTGCGCCTTGTCGACTCAGGAATCGCCTGCCTTATCTCGCCAAACCATGGATTTTGCCGGTGAAGAGCGCGGTTTTTATCTGCATGTACCAGCCAAGGTGGCGCGCGCCGGTGCTAAGGTGCCGCTGGTCATCGCACTGCATGGTGGCGGTGGCAACGGCAAAATTCATGCGATGATGACCGGCTTCACTGTCAAGGCGGAACGCGAAGGCTTTATCGTCGTGTATCCGGACGGCTCCGGCGGCCTTGGAGATATGCTGCTTACCTGGAACAGTAGCCATTGCTGCGCTTTTGCGCTGGAACATAAAACTGACGATGTTGGATATATCCGGGCACTGCTCGATAAACTATTGCGTGAACAGCCGATTGATCCGCGTCGTGTTTATGTCACTGGCTTGTCCAATGGCGGGATGATGAGCCATTATTTGGGCATCGCAATGGGCGACAGGATCGCGGCCATCGCGCCGGTGATTAGCGGCTTGTTTGGCGACGAGCCGCGTCCGGCTACACCGGTGCCGACGATCATTATCAATGGTGGCGTGGACAATGCGGTGAAAGTGGATGGCGGGCCGCTCGGTGGCGGCAAGCGGGCGCGCAACGCCGCTGACGCGCCGCTCAAACCGGTGGCCTATCAAGGCGAATATTGGGCTGCAGCAAATCGCTGCCAAGGCAGCCCGCAGCCCGAGCAGGTGAGGGCTCAGGTGACACTCTGGCGCTATGCCTGCCCGGCCGGGCAAGAGGTGGAACGTTATCTGGTGCTCGACAACGGACATGCCTGGCCGGGCGGGCGGCCGGGAAGACGCCAGGCCGACCATCCGAGCATGAGCCTGGATGCCACCGATGTGATCTGGGATTTCTTCAAACGCCATCAACGATAAGAGGTTTGATTGCGCCGTTGGCTGTCGAAATGCAGCGTGCCACGGGCCATAGCGGCGACTGGCGCGCCTGCATCGACACCTTGCCTAAGGGCTGCACGGTCATGGGCACGGTGAGTGTCGGCATGAACACTGGCGCGCTTGTTCACCTCACCGATAGCGGCAATCTTGTGATGGTGGCGGCCGGCACCATCAGCATGCTCAACCAGCGGCAGATCCGCATGCTATTCGAAGTGGCAGAGCAGGCTCGTCAGCAGATGACCGATTCCGACCGCAAGCGCGCTCAGAAGCAGCTCGAAGACGAAACCAAGGCCCGGTTCGAGGCAATTCAGAAAGAGCCGGCTAAGGGGAAGTAGCAAACTTCCTGCCATCGAAAATTGTCAGAGGTTTCGGAAAAAATCCCAGTAAGTCTTCTCACCTTCCGTGTAATCCCTACTGATTACCAACCGGAAGTGGCGCGTTGCATCATCATTTCTGCACCCTGTGATTGACATTGTGAGAGCCAGTTCATAGTCGACATACGGAATCTCTGGGAGTTCACGGTCAATCCCTGCAATGTAATCCTTGTTCATCCCTAGCACAAACGGATCAGAAGTGTTACGGCTCGAATACACGACTGTGTGTGTGTCGAGAGCCGTCATTGTGATCTCGTCCATGCGAAGCACACAGGTTTGACCAACGCCCATATGTTCAAGCGGCTTGATTACCCCGACAACCAGCCGATAGGGCGAAGACAGTACGGTCTCACTTTGAGATACTTTCTTATATGTCCCCATCAGTCTCGCACGGACAAGTCCAAAGTCCGTCACATCTTTCACACTGGCGTATGAAAAGTATTTGTACCGGCCCATGGGGCAGCTCGCGACAGTGGAGACTAAACCAATAAGGACGATTAGCCCTACGATTCTTCGTATCTTCAACATGCGCTACGGCCTAGTTTAGCTGAGGGCGCAATATATCTTGGGTCATCAACCATGACCAGCCCCGGCCAGGCGCAGGGCGTGCCGGTGCTGCTGATCCTGCCGGACGGGCGCGCCGTGCCCAACAACGCCGATCAGCTCGCGCATTTCGGGGTGCTGGTGCTGCCGGCAGCGCCGTCAGCGAACAAGGGCGATACGGGCTACAGCGACGGCCTTGGCTGCACCGATCCGTCCTGGACCAAGGACGAGATCATCCGGCGCCGGCGCGAGATCATGGAGTGCCAGGCCGACGCCATTACCGAGCGCGCCGCACAGCGCGCGCAGGGGCGCCAGCAGATCACCGATGCCGAGCGCAAGGGCTCCTAGAGGAAGCTCGAAGACAAAACCAGAGCGCAGTTCGAGGCGATCCAGAAAGAAGCTTCCAAGGGGAAGTGATGCTGGGTCTGTCCACTCAATCGGGTGCAGTCCATAATCTATTTGGATTGACTTCTCGGAGTTTCTCTTGGAGTCACCCACTTAGAACCCTCGTCATAACCAATGTCAAATATCCCTATCCGATGCTTTTTAAACAGCCATCGCAGAACACATTTTGACGCATTGGCATAGTCTGCCTTGGCACACCCGGGAGGCCTATGC
>CAYOGS010000011.1:0-17271 GCA_964403435.1 uncultured Rhodospirillales bacterium
CAAGTAAATCTGCATCTTATCAAAGACTTCACTGACTGAAAGCCCGAGCTGCTTAGCGCGCGTACGATCCAGATTGGCACGCAATTGCGGCACATTGATCTGAAAACCAGAAAATACATTAGCCAGCTCTTTGGTTTGCCAAGCCTGCATCTGCACAGCCTGCGCTGCTTTGAACAGGGCCTCATAGCCCAGATCGGATTTATCTTCGATCTGGAGTTTGAAGCCGCCCACGGTGCCCAATCCCATGATAGCCGGCGGCGGGAACATGAAAGCACGAGCCTCTTGGATGCCCCCGATTTTCATCATGATTTTACCGGCGATGGCTTGCGCTGACAAATCGTCAGCCGGTTTAGACAATTTCATTTTTACCAGTAACTTGTGGAACAGGCCTTCCAGCTTGCGCTCGCTGAACGGCTTGAGTGTCACGAAGACGATGCCGGCGCTAGAACTGTTGGTGAAACCATGGATGGACAAGCCAGGGAAGGCTACAGCGTTCTGCACGCCGGGTTCCTGCATAGCAATTTCTGAAACCTTACGTATGACGGCCTCGGTGCGATCCAGCGTCGCGCCGTCCGGCAGATTGACAGCTCCAACCAGATATTGCTTATCCTGCGCGGGTATAAAACCCTGCGGCACTTGCTGAAATAGCACGACAGTGCAGCCAATCAAAACCAGATAAGCCGTAAGGCTCCAAGCCCGCCGCTTTACCATCCCCCCCACACCGCGACCATAACTCTCACCAGCGTTCTTGAAGCCGCGATTAAAGCGCGTGAAGAACCAGCCGAAGGCTTTTTCCATTCCGATAGTCAGTTTGTCTTTGGGCTCATCGCGGCCTTTCAGCAGCAGTGCCGCCAAGGCCGGGCTGAGCGTGAGCGAATTGAAAGCGGAGATGAGCGTGGAGATAGCAATGGTGGTGGCGAATTGCCGGTAGAACTGCCCGGTCAAGCCGTTGATGAAGGCGATCGGCACAAATACGGCACACAAAGTGAGTGCGATGGCAATGATCGGCCCGCTGACCTCGCGCATTGCCTGATAGGTCGCTTCACGCGGGTTCATCCCATGCTCAATATTTCGTTCCACATTCTCCACCACAACGATGGCGTCATCCACCACGATGCCGATGGCCAGCACCAAGCCGAAAAGAGTGAGTGCGTTGATGGAGAAGCCAAGCATGAGCAACACGCCGAATGTACCGACGATGGAGATAGGCACCGCCAGCAACGGTATTATGGAAGCGCGCCAGGTCTGCAGAAACACAATGACCACCAGCACCACCAACATGATCGCTTCCAGCAGTGTGGTGATAACGGCCTTTATGGAGTCACGCACGAAGATCGTGGGATCATAAACGATGTCGAAATCCAGTCCTTCCGGGAAATTGGCTTTCAACTCCGTCATCGCCGCGCGCACTTCGTCGGAAATGCGGATGGCGTTGGCGCCTGGCATCTGGAACACTGGCACGGCCACGGCGGGCTTGTTGTTGAGTAACGAGCGCAGCCCATAGCTCGAAGCACCTAGCTCGATGCGGGCTACCTCTTTCAACCGCACGACCCCGCCCTCCGCACCGGTTTTGATGATGACCTCGCCGAATTCGTCCGTGCTTTGCAGTCGTCCCTGGGCGTTGACCAGCAATTCGTTATCGGCGCCTGGCGGTGCAGGCGAAGCGCCCACCTGTCCGGCCGCGATCTGAATATTCTGGTCTTGGATGGCCTGCACGACGTCACGCGGCGTCAAACCGTGCGCCGCTACTTTCTCCGGATTGAGCCAGATCCGCATGGCATAATCGCCGGATCCGAACAACATCACCTGTCCGACGCCGTTGATGCGCGTTAGACGGTCCTTCACATTCAGCAATGCGTAGTTACGGATATAAAGCTCATCATAGCGCGCGGTCGGGGAGAGCAAATGCACGACCAACGTCATGTCGGCGGAGCTTTTCACTGTCGTCACGCCCAATTGCCGCACAATGTCTGGCAGGCGCGGCAAGGCCTGCGAAACGCGGTTCTGTACCATTTGTTGCGCCAGGTCTGGGTCGGTGCCGAGTTTGAAGGTCACGGTCAGCTGCATGGTGCCGTCGGCAGTGCCTTGGGAATCCATATACAGCATGTTCTCCACGCCGTTGATTTGCTCCTCCAGCGGGGTGGCCACCGCTTCCGCAATCACGGCGGGGTTTGCCCCGGGATAACGTGCAACAACCTGTACGGAGGGCGGCACGACTTCAGGGTATTCAGAGATTGGCAGCAAAGGAATCGCGATCAGCCCGCCCAGAAAAATCAGCAGCGACAGCACGGCAGCGAAAATCGGCCGGTCAATGAAGAATTTTGAAATATTCATGGTAAAGCCTGCAAACCTGAGAAATATGAGTTTGAGTTATGGTTTGGCAGGAGCGTCCGGTGATGTGACTTCCTGCGCCGTCGGTGCGACCTCCGCCGACACGCCTGTTTTGTCGCCCGCCACGGGCTGTTGGGCTGGATTTGCTGGCGGCGGCGCGTCCATTGCCACCTCTAGTGGCGTCACCGGCATGCCCGGTATGGCCATTTGCACCCCGTTGACGACAATTTTTTCGCCAGCCTTCAGCCCATCCTTGACGATCCGCAACCCATCCGCCGTGCCACCCAATTGCACCGGACGATAGTTCGCCACATTGTCGGGACCAACCACCAACACATATTTCTTGTCTTGATCCGTGTTGATGGCACGGTCAGTGACCAACAGGGTTTCCCCCTGGCTTGGCACCGCGATGCGCGCCAGCGCATACATACCTGGCACCAACTTGCCGTCGGGATTACCCAAGACCGCACGAACACGGATAGTACCGGAATCCACCTTAATCTGATTGTCGAACAGCTTGACCTTACCGTGATAAACGGTCTTGCCGTCGCCGGCCAAAGTCACATCCACGGCGATGGTCTGCGCTTTGTCAGGCGCCGTCATTCCCGCGCGCACATACTCCAGATAGGTTGGTTCATCCATGGAGAAATCAACATATATTGGATCAACCGAGACGATGGTGGTGAGCAATGGGGCCCCCGTCATGGTCTGCACAAGATTGCCTGCCGTCATCTCTGCACGGCTAGCGCGGCCGCTTATCGGCGCCTTGATCTGCGTATAGTCCAAGTCCAGTTTCGCCGTGCGCAATGCGGCTTCCGCTGCAGCTACATCAGCTTGCGCCACGTTGGCGGCGTTACGACGCGCATCAATATCGCGTCGCGTTACCACATCATCCTTTCCCAAAGCCGCAACGCGCTGAAAATCTTTTTGCGTAAAGCCGGCCTGCGCCTGCGCCGATGCCAACATCGCCTCCGCCCGCTTAACCGCTGCCTCAAATGGCCGCGGATCAAGCGTGAACAGCAGGTCGCCTTTCTGTACGAGAGCGCCTTCTGTGAAATGCACCGTGTCGATCGTCCCTTCCACGCGCGGCTTGATCTCCGCCTGTTCCACGGCCTGAAGCCGGCCGGAATAGTCTCTCTGCTCTGTCACCTGGCGCGACAGCACTGGCGCAACACTGACCGTGGCAGGGCCCATACCGGCGAAAGCCTGTGGTGGTTCCGCCGAACCGGTCGGCAACAGCCGCCAAGTAAGGGCAGTGATGACAACCAGACCCAAAGCAATCGCACTCTTTTTCATTGGCTTCTCCCACCCGGTCCTGGACCATGACGCATTTCAGATAGTTGGCAACCTACCCATTACAATGACCCGCAGTCAAATTATAATGACCACTGGTCATTGTAAAGCGTATTATTCTCTGATATGCTGCCAAAAATGGAGCCAAGCCATTGAATTGGGTTAAGAAACATTTAGTAGGCTGCAGCCGGCGCGCCGTTAAAGACACGGACAAAGCGCAAAAACGACAGGATTTGCTGTCCGTCGCTGGCCGTCTATTGCTCACCCAGGACTTCGCCTCTCTGTCAATGGACGACGTGGCCGCTGCGAGCAACGTCGCGAAGGGCACACTCTATCTCTATTTCAAAACCAAGGAAGAGTTGGCACTGGGCGTATTGGCACGTGACACCGCGGAATGGTTAGATGCGCTTACAGCCTATCTGCAGCAACCTGGGACACTCGCCCCGGCGGACTATGCTGCCTGGTTTTGTCAGTCACTGCGCGACCGCCCCCGCTACGTGAAATTCATCCCCATCTCCGTCACGATCCTGGAAAAGAATATCAGCAAGGAGGCGGCACGCGAATTTAAGCTGTTGATTGCGGCACAATTGGAGAAACTGGCGCCGCTTTTACAGCGGAGGCTTGGCTTTGTTTCACCGGACCGCGCCGCTCGCTTCCTCATGCAAAGCCATGGCCTGATTATGGGGCTTTACTCATGTTGTAACCCCTGCACGATTGTACAGGAGATCATCGTCGAGGAGAAACTTGATCTCTTCCGTCAGGATTTTTACGAGACGCTGGCGGATTCTTTGCTCACGCTGTTGCGCGGCTATCAGCAGGAGAAGGTTAGCGCATGACCGCGCCGCGTTGGCTGCTCGCTACCGAGTGTTTTAGCTTATTCGTATTGGTGCCGACACTGCTTGCGCAATATCCTTTCCATCGTCCCACACTCTATAGCGCGCTTGGTATGACCTGCGCCTATGTTTTCGTAGTCTTGTCCCGTGACAGCACCTTTTCCTGGCGCAGCCTATGGCTGGGCGATGGCTGGCCACCGGAGCAGCGCCTGCGTGCTGCGATGCGCTTTCTCGTAGCAACCGCGCTCAGCCTGCTGCTGCTGGCAGTGCTCGCCCCGCACAATTTGTTCGACTTCCCGCTCCAACGCCCGGGCATGTGGGCGGCAGTGATGGTCATGTATCCTGTCATCTCAGTGTTGCCGCAGGAATTTGTCTATCGCAGCTTCTTTTTCCGCCGTTATGCAGCACTGTTTCCGGCCATGTGGACGATGGTCGCGGCTAATGCGGCTGCTTTCAGCTACATGCATATCGTGCTACAGAACATTGTGGCGCCCCTGCTTTGTCTGATTGCCGGGATCATCATCGCATACGGCTACACCCAGCACAGGTCTCTCAAATATGCCTTCCTTGAACATGCGGCTTATGGCTGCATGATCTTCACTGTCGGCCTCGGATGGTATTTTTTCCGTGGCCTGCAAGGCTAAGCCATTCACGTCTTGACCCCACCCCACCGGTTTCGCTAACTTGCCGCATCTTGGCGCGGTGGCAGAATGGCTATGCAGCGGATTGCAAATCCGTGTATGCCGGTTCGATTCCGGCCCGTGCCTCGGTTATACTCCCGCAGCGCTGCCTAAACTTCGGCAACCAGACCCACTGAGCGTGACGGTGTATTGCTATGAAATTGACTCATTGGGGCTTGGTGCTAGCCGTAACCACAGTTACCTTGTCGGTCAGCGTCGCCGCACGATCAGATACTGAAGTCTTTGCCGCCAGCAACCAAACGACGCATAGCAATACGGATACGTTCAGTATCGGCCCTTGCCAGGACCCACAAATTGCCATTGCCGAGCGCAACAACGATGCGCATGCTTATCGCGACACGACCGGAAAAATCAAGCAGGCGGCGGATTATCTGGCCACGAAATACCGCGAACCTTTCGTCAATCGAGCATCAGTATGCAAACACGCTCCAGGCTTTGTCTATCTGATCCCGAACAAGATGAATGGTGAGTTCAGAAAAGTGTTGCGTACATTTGCCCGGCAACCAGCGCCTCCGAAAACTCAGACCACCCGACCACCCTCCGTGACGCAAAGTGCTGAGCTTTCCGCATCCGGCTGCCCTTACCCACCCGATATAGCCCCGAGCAGGATGTCGCCGATGATTCCACTCTCGGCGCGCGTCAACAGTGCAGAGGCCGTGTTCAAGCAGCGGGTAAGATTATGCCAGCAAGGTCAAGACAGTCTCGTGCGTGGCGGTTGTGCAAGCGTGTGTTACGGTAGCCAGACTACCACTCAGCCCGGTGACAAGAGCATAAGCAGAACGCCGCTCCAAACCCAGTCGGGACCGCCGGGCGCCGTCACAACCTTTGACAAAGCCATCGATGCTTGTTTCACCAAATTTATGCCGGACTATCGCAGCCCCGACTGGCAGGACTTCCCTCCGGAAGCGCTTGAACCGCAGCCGGACGATCCGATCCGACAATCTTTTTTTATCGCACATGTCGGCGCGGAGAGCGCTTTGAAAACAGACGAAGCGCAAAATGGCACCTGGGACGACCGCGAACTCATGCTGGATTATCTGATCGGTTGGCTTACACACTGCCTTGCCGACCAGCATGTTCTTCCCAAATCTGATCCCCGTGCCACCTACCGCAGTTATTCAGCTTCTCAGTTGAAGGCCGCGACACCAGAACGCATGGAAGAACATAATAGCTGGTTTGCGACCGGCTATCACAGTTACCCCTTGCCCCCATTCTGGGATCGCAAAAGGTGAGACGGAGTGGTAGATCGAGATTAAGTGGGCAACCGGCCACGCCTGGCAATATCTGTGGTGATGATAAGCACCGACACGATCAACCCTTTTCCCCTATAATTGGAGCAGTCGCGCCGAATTAGAGCTGGAAGCACTCGCCCTCTGCAGCAAGCAAGGCATTAAGACGGGCTGTAGGATTGTCGGCTGGTTCTATACACCTACAGCGCCTTGTCAGGACGACGGGATAAGATGAAGATATTCTAGCAGCAACCGCAGCGAGGCAGGGAGCAAAGCCTCCAGCAAGAGCGCGGTAATCAAAAAATTCTTAGAAATTGCAATGTGTCTAAATTTTTTTTTCAGTCATTATTCTGTAACCTCGTGAAGAAACAGGTTTTACGTCCCATTGGCATCGTATCGTATCGTATCGTAGCCTACTGCTGACGAGGTAACGTGGTAGATAAATGTCCGTGAGTACCAAAATATCCCGCCATAAACTCTATTTAATCCCACTGTTAGCAATAACGTTCATTTTTGCTGCTCTGACTTCGGCAATTGTCGCTTTCGGCCTGCAAGACCGCCTATCGGCCAGCGATGCTGCCATTGTCCTTGGGTCCAAAGTGCTGTCGGATGGCATACCTTCATCGCGACTTAAAGCGCGGCTCGATATGGCGCTGGCACTGCATCAGCAAGGCCTCGTGCATACGATCATAGTCAGTGGCGGCCTGGGGCGCGAAGGTTTTGACGAAGCGGCGGTCATGCAGCGCTATCTTATCGCCGCAGGCATCGCCCAGACCGACATCATCATGGACAGCCAAGGCAACAACACTGCCGCCACGGCCCGCAACAGCGCCGCTATAATGCGAGAACATGGTTGGCAGAGCGCCATCATTGTCACGCAATATTTTCATATTGCACGCTGCTGGCTGGAATTGCACCGCGCCGGCATCCACCAACTAGGTTCCGCTCACCCGGGCTTCTTCGAAATTCGCGATATTTACTCGATCCCTCGCGAGACTGTGGCCTGCATCGTTCTGCTACTCAACAGGATTAGCGCGATTCACTGACCGAGACCTGCATACAAGGCTTCGAGCCACCATCTCATATGCGAATGCAGACACGAGCCAGGTATGCAGTGTAGCAAAGACAGTGACCGGCTATTCCCAGATCTAAACGTCCTCACAGAAGCAGATTCCAGCCGCACGGCGCAGATGTCCGTTCAGCCAGCAGAAAATCTAACCCAGGAGGAAATTTAAGCCCTGCCACGACCAACCGAGCAGCGCGGCTATCGGTCCGAACTATGGCCTCACCGGAAAAAACGGCATTACCACTTCGTCAACGCAAGCTGCTGAAGCTGTCATAACCAGAAAGTTCACCCCGCATTACCTTATTGAGGAGGTAGCCATCGCTGGGACGGAAGCTGGCTCACTCTCTGTCAATCTGTAGGATGCGTTGACGCAGCAGTACGCGGTTTTTCAACTGCAAGCCTTACATCTTCCTGTTCTTTCGCCTAGCTGCATCATCGATGAGTAAGTTTGGCATTCAGGATCGCATCACTGACTGGCTAGCCGGCGCCCGCGCCAACGGCGAGAAACGCGCCCTCTATCGGACTTATAGTGGTAGAGAGCGTTACACCAACGACGATTACGGTCGGATTGATTTGCCTATTGGCAAGGCTGCTGAATTGGAGGAAAGTACTGGTCCTGCCCTGCCCCAGCATCCCCCCCGGCTTTATGACACCGTCGTCCAAGTCCCGCATCCTGCTGGTTGAAGACAACCAACCCCTCGCGCACACCTATGAGGAATACCTCAAAGGCGCAGGCTATGACGTCACCATCGCTGGTACGGGCGCCGCGGCGCAGCAGGCCCTGCGTGTTGGCGGTTTCGTGGCGGCCGTGTTGGATGTCGAGTTACCGGACATGACCGGCATAGACATCCTCCGCTTTATCCGCAACGAAAGCTTAAAACTACCAGCCGTGGTCATTACGGCACACGGCTCCATCAATGTCGCGGTGGAAGCGATGCGCGAAGGCGCTTTTGACTTTATCGTCAAACCGTTTCCAGCTGCGCGGCTCCGCGTGACACTGCAGAACGCGCTGCAACACCAGGAATTGACGCAGGAAGTTCAGCAGTTGCGTGGGGCGCTGCTGCCCGGCTGTTATTACGACTTCATCGGCGAGTCGCCTGTCATGCAGGCGGTCTATCGCACGATAGATGCGGTGGCGGCTAGCAAAGCTAGCGTCTTCATCACCGGAGAAAGCGGTACTGGCAAGGAACTGGCAGCACATGCCTTGCACAAGGCCAGTCCGCGACGCGGCGGCACATTTGTGCCCCTCAATTGCGGCGCCATTCCAGAGAATCTGCTGGAAAGCCAGATTTTCGGCCATGTGAAGGGCGCGTTCACCGGCGCGGTAGCCGACCATGCCGGCGCCGGTAAAGCTGCGGATGGGGGCACCTTGTTCCTAGACGAAGTCGGCGAACTGCCACTGGAGTTGCAAGTCAAACTGCTGCGTTTCCTGCAGACCGGTGAAGTGCAAGCCGTCGGCAGCAGCAAAGTGGTGAAGGTTGACACACGTATCGTCGCCGCAACCAACCGCGACCCTCTGGCTGAAGTCAAAGCCGGCCGTTTCCGCGAAGACCTATATTACCGGCTCCATGTCGTGCCGCTGGAAATGCCCCCGCTGCGCGAGCGTGAGGACGATGTGCTGCTACTGGCGCGGCATTTCTTGCAAAAGTTTGCCGCTGAGGATGCCAAGCATTTCATCGCCCTGGCACCGGCCACCGTCGCCCTATTCCGGCGCTATAGCTGGCCAGGTAACGTGCGACAGCTGGAAAACCTCATGCGAAGCACTGTGGTGCTGCATGACGGCGAGACTGTGTTACCGGAGATGCTTCCCGAGACGTTGCGCGCCGAGATGGAGCGGGCGGAGGGTGCCACGCACTGTGAAACCCAGGTTTCTGGCCCACTCATAGCCGCGCCGCCTGTGAACGTGCCGGTCTTCCCGCTCTGGCAGGTGGAAAAAACCGCGATTTTAGCTGCTCTTGTCGCCACGGGACAGGATGTGCCCCGCGCAGCGGCTTTACTTGAGGTCAGCCCCAGCACGTTGTATCGTAAGCTCCAAAGCTGGAAAAACGCCTCAACGTCTGCGTGAATATATCTTGGCAAAAGACTTTAAATACAAGCTACTTTTTCGCGAAATGGCGCGTCCACTGCCACGCGAAGCACGCCCGGATGACGTGCCCGCAGCGCCAGAAATACCTGTTACACCCGTAACCGACACGCCTCCTGCAACACCAGACATGCCAGTAGTCACGCCGGAAGTATTGGCGGCCCCCGTTGCGGAGGACGAATTTGACTTCGCTCCCGTGCCGCCCGATCCGGATGCCGAACCAGCATCCGCAATAGAGCAAGTGCCGGAGCAGCGTCCGGCGACAGAAACGGCAATATCCCCACCATTAGCCGAAACGCCAGCGTCAACGCCCGTACAAGCGACCGAGCTAGAGGACATATCGCTAGAAGCCCCAGCTGAGCCAGCGGATGTGCTTGAGACAGCACCTGAACCAGCAGCCTTACCAGAAATCCCGGCTGAGCAGTCAGCCGCGCCAGAACCCGCTCCCTCCCCGGAATTGTTGGAATGCGCGCCGGAACCCGTGACACCGCCTGAACCGGAGACAACCACTATACCAGCTGCACCGATCAGCTCACCGGAGCCGCAAGCACCACCACTTGCCCAGCCTGCCGAACAGGATACGCCGAAAATGTCCGAACGCATCCGCCTGCCGCGCGTGCTGCTCACCAACGATGACGGCATTGATGCCCCAGGCCTGCAGGTGCTGGCCGAAGTGGCGGCCACACTGGCAGACGAAGTGTGGATCATCGCGCCTGAGCATGACCAAAGTGGCACCAGCATGTCGCTGGCGCTCCATCATCCGCGCCGCATCTATCGCCGGGGGGCACGCAGCCTAGCCGTCAGCGGCAGTCCGGCGGATTGCATCGCCCTTGCATCCTACATGCTGCGCGCCGAACCGCCGGCGCTGGTGTTGTCCGGCATTAATGCCGGCCAGAACGTTGGTGATGACGCCAACCTTTCCGGCACACTCGGGGCGGCGCTTACAGCACTCACACTCGGCATCCCTTCCATCGCCATCAGTCAGTGCTACGCGCAGCACCGCGATAACATCAATTGGAACACCGCGCGCACGCGTCTGCCTGCTCTGCTGCAGGAACTGCTAGCGGGAGGCTGGCCGAAGGATCATTGCCTCTCCATCAACCTGCCGCCTCTTCCGCCAGAATCCGTGACGGAAGCGCTGTGGACGCGTCAAGCACCACGCACAATCAGCGGCTATGTGATAGATGTGCGCACCGATCTACGGGGCTTCGATTATTGTTGGCTCAATATTGCCCGGCCAGACAAACCGGCGCCGGAAGACACTGACTTGTGGGCTATACAGCAGGGCTGCATCAGTATCTCCTGCCTGTCGTTAGATCGCAGCCGCCCTGTGCCGCCGGAAAGCATCAGCCTGACCGGCGAAGACGATTGATAGCGGTGCCATGATGGATGACCGCCTGCCCACCAAACTGCTGGTCGGCGCCCAGATCCTGCAGGCTGCGACGCAGAACGTGCCCATCACGGTCTTACACAGCGGCGACCCTCATAGCGGCATGATTGTCTTAAAAATCAATCTGATGAACGGTCAAGCGCACGTCTTGGTGCAAATGCGCCAAAACGAAGAACTGGTCTGGTCGCCGGCCGGCGCAGCAGGCCACCTGCCGGAAGCTGAGGCTGATGCGTTGCTGGAGCGCCAACTGCGTTTTGACCCAGATGTCTGGCTGCTGGAAATCGAGGATAAGCAAGGCCGGCATTGGTTTCCCGGCCGCCGGTTGACATGAGGCGATTTTTTTTCTTTCCTATATGTTTATTCTCTCCCGTGCCAGCCTGGGCTTTGCGCGTGATGACGGATGATCGCGTCATCGCCAGCCAGGAAGCACGCTTCATGGAAGGTGCGAGTTTCATCATGATGCTCATCGGCCTGGTTATGTTCATCGGCATGGGATTGGTTCAATGGGGCTTGCCCCATTTTAGTTATTTGATTCTGCGGCGTCACTTGCCCAAACTGGGCGTCATCCGCACCGTGCCGATTGTGATCGCCGCAACCTTACTGCTTTGGTATGTGCTGTCCCAAATGGTGTTCGAGCGGCACGGTAGCCTAAACGAGAACCTGATCTATATCGGTGCCACGCTCTGCGGCTATCTCTACCCGCTCATCCCGCTCTTGGCACTGCGTTGGCTCCGTCGCAACCGCCCTGCACTCAAACCTGCCATCCATTACGGCATCGCCGGCAGCATCTTCGCCGTATTGAGCCTGATCGTATGGAATATCCTACGTCTGCTCACCACCGGCTCGTTTTGATGGCAAGAGACAAGTTATTTTATGGGTTTTCACTGATCCTGATGTGCCTACTCCTATTATTTCTGGCATCAGATTCCAACGCCATAATCCCAGATCCAAACCTGCATAGAAGACTTCTGCGCAGCATATCCCAGTTTCTATTTCTCGGCGTCTTCATCTGCTCGGGATGGGCAATATTTGAAACTTCGTGGTTGACCTTTTCCAAGTTAAGGACAATTCATCCGGAACAGTCCGGAATTATTCATGCTGGCGTTGCAATTCTATTACTCCCAATATTAGCTTTGATTGTCCATGCGATTGTGTTGCCGACAAATCGATTTAATTATCCTGAATTTATAACTGGGACTTTGATTGGTTATGCAGTAACGAAAATTATCGTCGTATTTGCCACAATTTGCGCAAAAGCGGTGTGGTCGCGACCAATGTTTAGACCAGCGGTGTGCTTTGGATTTTTGCTTGGCACTATTTTGATAATTCTTGACGCCATCGCGACGATTGAAAATATACCAAACAAAAAACAACCTGAAGTGTACCTTGTGCAGCCAAAAGAGTTACCATCACCGCCTTGTTCATGCGATACCAAAACAAAATAGAAGCTGTCTCTGCTATAAGCCTGGCTATCATTAAAAATTATTTGTCTTCTTTTCACGTCATAAAACCGCTTACTCCACCACAGCCACGATCTTACCCACCGGATCAACATGCAGAAGAACGGGTGTGTCGCCGGACAAACGTTGGCGCAGGGTTCTGACAAAATCCTGCCCTAGCGCCGTGATGCAGAGCAGGTTCTGCTCACGTGCGATGGAGCAGGCATGGCACAGCGCACCACCTTCGCCATACAGCACCGCCACGGCATAAGGGAACAGCTCCACCGTCTCAGGTCGCGCCAGAGGAAACACCAGCACCAGCGGCTCCGTCGCCGCTTTAACCGCCGCAATGTCGGCCTCGGACCGCACGAGCAGCGCCCGACCGGTCGCCGCTGCCAGCCCAGCCACAGTGATGCCACGCCACGCGGGCAGTGCCACCGGCTGGATGCCATCAGATGATGTCGTGGCACCAACCGGCGCAGGAAGCACCTCGCCCAGATTCTCTACCGTCTCGGGTGGCGCGCCCCAGAATAGCTGCGGCAGCCCATCTGGTACCCAATCGGCCGGTTTGACCTGATCGAACAACTGCGCCCAGGCGGATGACAGAATGTTCCGCCGCGCTTGCAATTGCTTGATCTGAGTGAACACCCCACGAAACGCCGCCGGCACTGTGCCACTGTCTGCTAAGCCTTCCTGCAACAGGCTTTGCTGCTTAGCCGGCAGCCGCATTGTCAGCCCGAGAATGGCACAGCCGAGCGCGAGGCTTTCCACCAATTTCTCTGCTTGTAACTCCGGCAGCGACGTGGCGGCATCAGTTTGTCGTTGCACATAAGCAGAAAGCCGCCATTGCACCTTGAGCATGCCAAACAAAGCACCCAGTCGGTAATTTTCTTTGTAAGTAAAACTGTCGCCATCCGGCACTGGCATCAGACTGCCGGCGCTCACGGCCTGCACCATCGCTGACCAGTTGAAATAAGGGGCGCCGTGAAGCCAGTGCAGCATGACGTCCGGGCATGCTGGCAAATTCAGTCCACAACGCCGCAGCGCCTGGCACCATGGCGATTGCGGGTTATCGGCCGCGAACACTGCCTCCAGCTTAGCCTGTTGTGTTTTATCCAGCCGCGGCGGCAACGAAGAGTCTTGCGCAAAACGCAGCCACAACGTTTCTGCCGTCATGGCCGCTTGTCCCAGCCGCTATAGGCACGGATACTGTTAGGCGTCGCGACAAAGAAGATGCCGTTGCCATAAGCGGGATTGGAATCGCCGTGTTCAACGCTCAGCTGATGCCGTTCTTTTCCCGTCATCAGTTCGCGGATACTCACGCTTCCGTCATTCGCTACTGCCGCAACCATTGGCGGCGAGATATCTTCAATCAGCGCGATATCGGTCTCGATCTCACTGCCGATTCTCGCCTCCCATACCGTGCTGCCATCGGCCGTCCGCAGCGCGATCACGCGCCCGTCCTGCAACGCGAACAACAGCAGGCTCTTGTCGGCGCTGATCGCACCTTCCGGCATTGCCATTGTTGGCAGCTTGACGCTCCATAACAGCTTGCCGGCCATGCTCACACCATGCGCCCATCCGGCATTACTGGACTTCACTACGCCCACTTGCCCCTTGGCCGTGCCGAGATAAAAATTACCCTTGTCATCCGGCAGCAGGCTGCCCATCCGGTCGCCCTCGAGATTCAGCGTCCACAATGTCTTGCCCGTGTCGGGGTCAAGCTCATGCACCACGGCCCCCACCTGGTTGGCATCCGGCTTCGCCACCGCGAACAATCGCCCGACTGCGTAGAGCGGCGGCACATCCATATCACCGATCTGCCGCCACCAGCGCAGCTTGCCACTGGATGCCGTCAATCCCCACAGCCCTGTATCGCCGCCGCTAATCCACAGCCGATCACTGGCTTCATCCACGGCCGGATAGGATTCGATATGACTCCGGAACTGGCGCGACCACAGCACTGTGCCGTTCTTGGCTTGTGCGGTTAGCAAAGAAGAAGTGGAATAGTGGTGCCCCTCTCCCACATAAACGCGCTGCGCCGTCACCGTCGGCGCGGTGAAGACTGGCTCTTTTTTGTGCAGCGTCCAGAGCCTCTGCCCGTCTGTGGCGCGCAGAGCGTCGAAAGTGCCATTCAACGTGCCAAGATATAACACGCCGTCAACCACGATGGGTTTTCCCAAGTTGTTTTCTGGCGCGGGCACCGTCCACAGGAGTGTGAGGGGCGAGATGTCCTGCAACACCAGCGACCGCTCCGGCTTTGGTTGATGCTGCTCGACACGCGGGTTCTGTAGCTCCAACGCGGAACCGACCGTCGCATCCGGCCGGTCACCATAGCGCAGCCACAACAACCAGCCGCCCGCAGCGCACAACCCCACCCCTGTCACCAGCAACCCATAACGCAGCCAAGGCCGCTGCCAGACGGCCTTACTAACAATCTGCGTACCGCCCGCCACCGCGCCTAAGAGCGTCAGTGCCCAAGGCAACAGCTCGAGCAACGGCAAAAATGCGGGAAAAATAAAGAAAGTGTTGCGATATTTGCGGGCTAAGGACATTGGCCTACTTCGGAATGTTGAAAAGCCACTATAAGCCGTTCAAACGGCTGTGGGAACGGCTTGACACGTTCCCGCCAAGCCCGCAAACTGCCGCCGCCCTTTAACTTGAGGTTTTTGACATGGCTGAAACGCCCGCTGCCCCGCCCCTGCCGCTCTTCTATAAGCAAATTCGCGCTCTCGACCGGGCGCAGGATGCAAACCTCAAGGCGCATCAGACCCCGAATTTCCGCTTCAGCGGCGGCACCAATGCCATCCCGCTGGTGACGGATGAATTTCCGTATGCCGCGGGGGATTACCCGATCGTCTTCGCGCCTGGCCCGACACCGGTTCCTGTAGCCGTTGTTGGCTTGGAGCTGGACAAAAACCTTATGCTGGATAAGCAGAATGGCCTCTGGCTCAACCGCAGCTATATTCCGGCCTATGTCCGCCGCTATCCCTTCATTCTGGTGGAAGACCCGGAGAGCAAGCAGCTGGTGCTGTGCTTGGAAGAAAAAGCGCCGCAGCTTTCTGATAAGGGCGAGCTGCCGTTGTTTGATAAGGAAGAACCATCGGATTTCACCAAGCGCACCTTGGATTTCTGTATGGCTTTGCGCCAGCAAGGCGAGGTGACGGAAGCCTTCGTCCGCGCGCTGCAGGAAAAACAGCTCCTCCAACCCGGCGATATTTCCGTGACACTGGCTGGTGGCCGCAAAATCGCCATGGATGGTTTTTTGACCATTGACCGCCAACGTTTCCTGGCCCTGCCAAGCACCGTGATCGCCGATTGGCATCGCCGCGAATGGCTGGACCTGATCCACGCGCATTTCCAATCCAACTTGCGCTGGCAGAAACTAGCCGAAATCGCCAGCAACCAGGCCGCCTGATGCGCTTGCTATCGGCCGCTTTCGGCCTCTGTGCGGCGCTGGTTTTGCCAGCGATGGTATTGCCCGCGCATGCGGAGCAATCGATCGAAGCTTACAGCAAGACAACAGCCGCGCGAGAACAAACAGCATCAACGGATGCAACCGCGCCCGTTGCACTGGCTCCTGCTCACGCCCTGGCGCTGCATGGTGAACCGAAATATCCGGCCAAGTTTACCCATTATGATTATGTAAACCCAGACGCCCCAAAGGGTGGGACCTTGCGTCTTGCCGCCATGCCGACTTTCGATAATCTGCACCCCTTCATCTTCAAGGGTGTGAGTGCCGCTGGCGCCAGCTTGCCTTTTGATACGCTGATGGAACAAGCCCAAGACGAGGCGCTGACGGTTTATGGCGTCATCGCCTCCGGCATCACGGTGCCACCGGACAGGAGCTGGGTTACTTTCACCTTGAGGCCGGAAGCGCGCTTCCATGATGGCCACCCGATTACGTCCGAAGATGTGGTCTTCACCTTCAATATGCTTCGGGAAAAGGGCCAGCCATCTTATCGCGTCATCTACCGCGATGTAACCAAGGTTGAGGCGCCTGACGCGCACACGGTGAAATTCACGTTCAAGGACGGCAGCAATCGGCAACTGCCGCTTCAGCTGGCTGAGCTTTACGTGCTGCCCAAGCATTATTGGGAGGGCAAGGATTTCTCTGCCACCACCCTAACGCCCCCGCTGGGCAGCGGCCCCTATAAGGTGGCGAAAGTCGATGCCGGTCGCAGTATCATCTATGAGCGGGTGAAGGATTATTGGGGCAAGGATTTGCCCACGCGCCGCGGCCGCAACAATTTCGACACTATCCAATTCGATTACTACCGCGACGAGATGGTGCAGATCGAAGCCTTCTTGGCAGGCCGCTATGACTTGCGACAAGAAAGCACCGCGAAATTGTGGGCGACGGCGTATGACAATCCAGCGGTGAAGAGCGGTAAGATCATCAAGCAGGATTTGCCCAACGAGTTGCCCGCCGGTATGCAGGCCTTCGTCTTCAATCAGCGTCGCCCGATTTTTCAAGACATCCGCGTCCGCCACGCTTTTGATCTGGCGTTTGACTTCGCCTGGGGCAACCGTACCACAGCATTCGGCGCCTATAAGCGCACCACCAGCTTCTTCACGAATACCGAGCTGGCAGCACGCGGCCTGCCAGATGCGGCGGAGCTGAAAATCCTGGAGCCCTGGCGCGGCAAGATTCCTGATGAAGTCTTCACCCAGGAATACAAGCCCGCAGAAACGGACGGCACCGGCAACAACCGCGATAATCTGCGCCAAGCTACGGAGTTGCTGAAAGCGGCGGGCTGGGTGCTAAAGGACGGCAAGCTAGTGAATGCCCAGACGGGCATGCCGTTCGCCATCACTTATCTTGACTCCAACACGCGATTCGAGCGTTGGCTACAGCCCTATTTCCGCAGCCTGCTAGCGCGTCTCCACGTTACGTGGAAACGCG
>CAYOGS010000012.1:0-17003 GCA_964403435.1 uncultured Rhodospirillales bacterium
ACACTGTTGTACCGTCTTCTGGCAAGGTGCTGACTGGTGGTGTTGACGCCAACGCTCTGCAGAGACCCAAACGCTTCTTTGGCGCCGCGCGGAATATCGAGGAAGGCGGATCGCTTACAATTATCGCCACGGCGCTGATTGACACTGGCAGTCGTATGGACGAAGTGATCTTTGAAGAATTCAAGGGCACGGGTAATTCGGAAATCATTCTCGACCGCAAGCTTTCCGATCGCCGCACTTTCCCGGCCATTGACATAACTAAATCAGGCACCCGCAAGGAAGAGCTGCTCGTTGACAAGGCCACCATGACCAAGATGTGGGTCTTGCGACGCATTCTGCTGCCCATGGGCGTGACAGACGCGGTAGAGTTCCTGTTGGACAAGCTGAAGCACAGCAAAACCAATGGCGATTTCTTTGATTCGATGAATCAATAGGTTCTGAGGACTGGAATTGCCGGATTGGCCGGCATGCCATGGCTTTATTGCTGATTTTCAGCCAAGAATGCTTTACATTTCTTCATAAAGAACTAAATTGGTTCTTTATTGAACCCCGCGCTGTCTGGCATGGGTTGGCGTGGCTTTGGCCGGATGCGGGCACAGCGCTTCGCGCACTTGAACCATCGGGCGTAACAGAACGGCGCGTGAATGCTGAAACTGCCGAAACTCACCGATTATGCTGTGGTCATTTTGGCCAGGATGGCGCAACAGCCTGAGCGGCTGCATAGCGCCGCTGGCCTGGCAGATGGTACAGGGTTGACAGTGCCGACGGTGGCTAAAATCCTGAAGCAGTTGGCGCGCAGCCAGCTACTGTCAACACAGCGTGGTACACACGGCGGCTATCGCCTCGAGCGGTCGGCAGCCGCAGTGACCATCGCCGATATCGTGATCGCTTTGGACGGGCCGGTGAGTCTGACCGCCTGTGTCGATACTAGCCACCAGAAATGTGGCGTGGCCAGCCGTTGCGCTATGCACGGACAATGGAACGCCATCAATCGTGCTATCCTGGACGTTCTGGCTGGTGTTACGTTGCAAGATATGGCCACGCCGCGCGTCGCGACGAAGATAGGTCATCCGGCGGCGCAGATAGTCACGCGACAGCCGGCAGGAGCCTGATATGCCAGTGGCCGAGCAGACCAGGCGCCAGGTGGCGGCGCTGGCGGAGAATTACGCAGCGGGCTTCGTGACGCCGATCGAATCCGATCGTGCACCGGTCGGTCTGAGTGAAGACATTGTGCGCTTCATATCCGCCAAGAAGCAGGAGCCGACCTGGATGCTGGAGCAGCGGCTAGCGGCGTTCAAGCTTTGGCAGAAAATGTCGCAGCCCGACTGGGCGAGGTTGCGTATCGCGCCGATTGATTATCGGGCGATTTGTTATTATGCCGCGCCGAAGGCCAAACCAGTGTTGAATAGTTTGGATGAGGTTGATCCGGAGTTACTGGCGACCTATGCCAAGCTCGGCATTCCCATCAACGAGCAGGAGATGTTGGCTGGGGTGCAGCCGCGCCTAGCGGTGGACGCGGTGTTTGACTCGGTCTCCGTGGTCACTACATTCAAGAAGCAGCTGGCGGAGCATGGCGTAATCTTCTGTTCGATTAGCGAGGCGCTGCGCGACCATGGCGATTTGGTGCGGCAATATCTCGGCTCCGTCGTACCGGCGGTCGACAATTTCTTCGCGGCCCTGAACGCCGCTGTGTTTAGCGACGGTTCCTTCGTTTATGTGCCGCCTGGTGTGAAATGCCCGATGGAACTTTCGACTTATTTCCGTATCAACGCCGCTAACACCGGCCAGTTCGAACGCACTTTGCTGATCGCCGACAAAGGCGCGCAGGTGTCTTATCTGGAGGGCTGCACGGCGCCGAAGCGCGATGAGAACCAACTGCACGCTGCGGTAGTGGAACTCGTGGCGCTGGAAGATGCGCAGATCAAATATTCCACGGTGCAGAACTGGTATCCTGGCGACGCGGATGGCAAGGGCGGTGTCTATAATTTTGTCACCAAACGCGGTGACTGCCGCGGCGATCGTTCTCGCATCGCCTGGACGCAGGTGGAGACTGGCTCCGCCATCACCTGGAAATATCCCAGCTGTGTATTGCGCGGCGATGACACGGTGGGCGAGTTTTATTCTGTCGCGGTAACCAACCACCATCAGCAGGCCGATACCGGCACCAAGATGATTCATCTGGGCAAACGCACGCGATCCACCATCATCTCCAAGGGCATCAGCGCTGGCCAGGCGCAAAACACCTATCGCGGCTTGGTGCGTTTTGCCCGCACAGCGGCCGGCGCGCGCAATCATACGCAGTGTGACTCGCTGCTGATTGGTGACCAGTGCGGCGCACATACCGTGCCTTATATCGAATCGCGTAATCCAAGCGCCAGCGTGGAGCATGAGGCCACCACCTCGCGCATCAGCGAGGACCAGCTGTTTTATTGCCGCCAGCGTGGATTGAGTGCCGAGCAGGCCACAGCACTGATCGTGAACGGTTTCTGCAAGCAAGTACTTCAGGAACTGCCGATGGAATTCGCGGTGGAGGCACAGAAACTGGTGAGCATAAGTTTGGAAGGGAGCGTGGGATGACTGACGTGGTGAGTTTGCCTTACACGATCACACGTGGCGCGCAGCTGCGGCTAATTATTCCGGTCCTGCTAGCTAGCCCATTTTTTATTCTGGCGGTGTTGTTCATGCAAGGCACAGCGATACTCCCTGGAGAAGGACAGGATTTTCCACTGTTCCTTTTTGTGTTGGCGATCTTGATCCCCATGGAAGCTGCAGCGGCCTGGGTGCTGCTTAAATCCGTGCAGCCGGCAACGCTGACATTTAATCCTGGCTATATTTCGGTCAAGCCGCTGCCGATACTCGGCTTCAGTGCCGTGGCGGCTCAGGAGCATCGTCTCGCGGATTATAAGGCGGCGGTGCTGCAGCCTGTCGAGACCAAAGGTTATGTCAAATTCAGCCTGAAACAGCCCATGGGCAAGCCGTTGCTACTTTCTGGTCAGATTAAACAGGATTTAGCTGAACAATTGGCTGCCAAGCTCGGATTGAAGATCGAAAGACTATAACGATGCTGGTGATCGAGAATCTGCACGCTGCGGTAAGCGGCCGGGAAATCCTCAAAGGTCTGACTCTGACCGTACCCGCGGGAGAAGTGCACGCCATCATGGGCCCGAACGGTGCCGGCAAAAGCACATTGGCGCATGTGCTGGCGGGGCGCGACAGCTATGCCGTTACGGCTGGTAGCGCCAGCTGGAACGGCCAGGATATTCTTGCGCTCGCGCCTGAAGCGCGCGCTGCGGCCGGCATCTTTCTCGCTTTCCAATATCCGGTGGAGATTCCGGGTGTCAACAACACGGTCTTCCTGCGGACGGCGCTCAACGCGCAGCGTACGGCGCGCGGTGAGCCGGAGCTGGACGCCGTGCAGTTCCTGAAACTGCTGCGCGCCAAGGCACAGCTGCTCAATATGCCAGACGAGATGCTAAAGCGCGCCGTCAATGTCGGCTTCTCCGGCGGTGAGAAGAAACGCAATGAAGTACTGCAGATGGCGCTGTTCGAGCCTGGCCTGTGCGTGCTGGACGAGACCGATAGCGGGCTGGATATTGACGCGCTGCGTATCGTCGCTGAAGGGGTGAATGCTCTACGCGCACCACATCGTGGAATGTTGATGATTACACATTATCAGCGGCTGCTTGACTATATCAAGCCGGACCGTGTGCATGTGCTGGCGGATGGGCGCATTGTGCGTTCAGGCGGCCCGGACTTGGCATTGGAGTTAGAACAAAGCGGCTATGGCACAAACGTGCCGCAGGTAGCACGCGCATGAAGCCCGGGCAGCCCACCATCGTCTTCGACTGGAATTGCACGCTGCTCGACGATATTGATTTGGTGCTGGAGGCGACCAATGCGCTGCTGGCGCATGGACGCAAGCCACCAATTGATCTACTGACCTACCAGACCCGAATCACGCTGCCGCTGCAGGATTTCTACCGGTCGGTTGGTTTTAGCGCTGCCGAGCTGGAACAGGGCTTCGCTGCCATTCAAGATGTGTTCCATGATTATTACGAAGCGCGCGTGCATACACAACAATTGCGGCATGGTGCTGTGGAGCTGCTGGCGGCGGCGGAAGCTGCCGGCGTGCCTTGCCTCATTCTCAGCAATCATTTGGAGCAGCCGATTCGCGTTCAGCTGGAGCGGCTGAACATTCACCAGCATTTCGCCGAGGTGCTGGCCTATGCTGACCGTGCTACTCAGTTCAAGCATGAAAGCAAAGGTCAGCGTTTGCAACGCTTCATGGCGCAATATGGGCTTAGCGGTGCGGATTGCGTCATTATCGGTGATACGGCGGAAGAGCAGCATATAGCGCAAGAACTCGGTATGACTGGTGTGGCGCTGACCGGAGGCTTCTTCACGCCGGAGCGTTTGACGGAAGCGCAACCCCATCATCTTCTGCATGGGTTGGACGAGTTTCACGACGTGCTACGCCAGCGCGGATGGCTGTCATGACGTTGGCTGACTGGATTGTCGACGCCGCCGCTGACCGCGAAGCCTGGCGCTATACCAGCCTAGCAGGATTGCGCGCGGCTGACTTCGCTCCCGCGCAACCTGTCAGCGTACCAATGGCGGCGTTGCCGCCACTGCTCGATGGCCATGGCCAGCGGCTGGTGTTCGTCAACGGACATTATCAGCCGCAACTTTCTATGACCAGGGATTTACCGGCTGATATCATCGCCGGTGATGCCGCGCTGGGTTATCGTCTGACGGTGCAAGCGCAGACCTGTCTGGCAACGCAGCCGCTTGAAGTGTTGTGCCTTAGCCACAAAGCCAGCACACCGCGCCAGAGCGTAGTTAAACTGCAACTCCAGTTAGGCGCGCACGCCCGCCTCACGCTGCTGGAAAGGCATATCAGCATCGGATCTGGAGCACCCCAGGTCACGACGGTACAGATTGCCGCCTCATTGGCTGAGCAGGCTAAGGCACTGCATTTGAAATGTCAGGAACAAGCAACGGACGACACGCATCTGGCGCGCACCACAGCAACGCTGGCGAAAGGCGCATTTTATGATCACTGTAGCCTGACGCTCGGTGCCGTCTTGTCACGAAACGAACTGGTCTGTTCCTTGATGGAGCCGGAAGCACAAGCGCGACTCAGCGGTGCCACCTTGCTGCGGGGCAGTCAACATGGTGCAACGCTGGCCATCGTGCATCACACAGCGCCACACACGGTAAGCGAACAACATTTCCGTGCCGTGCTGGACGATAAGGCGCGTGGCGTTTTCCAGGGCAAAATCGCTGTGGAGCGAACAGCGCAGCGAATGAGCGGCCGGCAACTGAGTCGCGCTCTGCTGCTTTCTGGCCAAGCTGAGGCGGATCATAAACCAGAGCTAGAAGTAAATGCCGACGATGTGCAGTGCAGCCATGGCAGTACCATCGGCCAGCTGGACGACGCGGCATTGTTCTATTTGCGCAGCCGCGGCATCGCACCCGAAGCGGCGCGCGCCTTGCTGGTCGGTGCCTTCGTCAAGGAAGTCTTGGAAACTATCGGCAGTAAGAGCGGCCGCGAGTACGCCGTGGAGTGCGCCGCTGCATGGCATGGAGCTGCCGCATGAACGCCGCATTGTTTGCCTGCACCGAACCTACTGCATTTCCGGTCGAGACTTACCGCGCTGGCTTTCCTGCCCTGCGCCAAAACATCAATGGCCAGTCCCTGGTCTATCTGGACAGCGCCGCTAGCGCGCAAAAGCCGGTGCCGGTGCTGGAAGCGATGGAGCGTTTCTACCGCAATGATTACGCCAACATCCATCGCGGCCTGCATACGCTGTCGTATCGCGCTACCCAAGCTTATGAGGATGCGCGTGCCACGGTGCGGCGCTTCATCAATGCGGAACACGATCATGAGATCATTTTCACGCGGGGTGCTACCGAGGCGATTAACCTTGTGGCTGCCAGCTGGGGCGCGCGGCTGCTACCTGGTGACGAGATCCTGGTGACCGAGTTGGAGCATCACGCCAATATCGTGCCGTGGCAATTGCTTGCTGCACGTGGTGTGAAGGTGGTGCCAACGCCGGTCACACCGGAAGGCGTGGTGAGCATAGACGCGGTACGCGACTGCCTAACCCAACGCACGCGGCTGGTGGCGATTGCGCATGTCTCTAACGCGCTGGGTACCGTGCTACCGGTGGCGGAAATTGCCGCGCTGGCACATCAGCGCGGTATTCCGGTGTTGGTGGATGGTTGCCAGGCCGTGTGCCATCAACAGGTCGATGTGCAGGCGCTGGATGCTGATTTCTACGTCTTCTCTGGCCATAAGCTTTACGGTCCGACCGGTATTGGTGTGCTGTATGGCAAGGCAAAACTACTGGCGATGATGCCACCCTATCAGGGCGGCGGCGATATGATTGAAACTGTGTCGTTCAGCGGCACGACCTTCAAACCACCACCGCAGCGCTTCGAAGCCGGCACGCCCGCCATTGCCGAAGCTGTGGGGCTGGCTGCGGCGGTGGACTACCTTGCCGCTATCGGGCTGTCTCGGATCGCCGCGCATGAAGCAGACTTGCTGGATTATGCGGTGGAGCACCTACGTGGCATCAGCCGCTTAAAGCTCATCGGCACCGCGCCGGAGAAAACAGCCATCCTGTCCTTTATTGTGGATGGTGCGCATCCGTCCGACATCGGCACGCTCTTGGACCAGCATGGTATAGCAGTCCGTACCGGACATCATTGCGCGCAGCCACTGATGACGCGGCTGGGACTCACTGGCGGCACAGTGCGCGCCAGTATGGGCCTTTATACCACTCGCGACGATATTGACCGGCTGGTAGCGGCGCTGCGCGCCGTGCAGGATATGTTATGAGCAGCTTACCGGAAGCGACCATGCCGGAGACATCGCCGGCGCCAGTAGAGAACGACAAGACGGCGGCGCTGAAAGAGAACATCATCACCTTTTTGCAATCTGTGCATGACCCTGAAATACCGGTCAATATCTATGATCTCGGTCTGATCTACCGCATTGACTTGTTCGCAGACGGCGATCAGTACCGCGCCGAGATCGATATGACGCTGACCTCGCCAGGCTGCCCGGTTGCCGGCACCATGCCCGGTCTGGTGCAATTGGCCGCCAGCCAGGCGGCAGGCGTCACCGATGTGAAAGTCGAGTTGGTGTGGGAACCGCCATGGGATCGCGCACGCATGTCTGAAGCCGCTCGACTCGAACTCAATATGTTTTGAGGAGTAAATCATGACTGCCGCAATCACTTTGCACGCTGATGTTGTCACTTATCTGCGTGAGAAAATCGCTACCACGGCGGCGAAGGCGCCGGAGCAGCAGATCATCGGCCTGTGGGTCGAGGTGACAAAGAAAGGATGCTCCGGCAACGCCTATCATTTTGAGCCGATGACGGCGGCCAAGTGGCAAAGCTTTGCCGGCCGCAATACGTTCGAGCAGCCGGAGAAAATCGAGCAGGATGGCGTGACCGTTTATATAGAACCGCAATCGGTGTTCAAGCTGATCGGTTCGCAGTTGGTTCTGGTCAAGAACGCATTTGCTACGCGGCTGGATTTTCGTAACCCGAATGCCGGCGAGCATTGTGGTTGCGGCGAGAGCTTCACCATCACGACGCCACCGGCACAGCAATAATCAGCCGACTCCGCGCCGTTTCGGCACATCACGGTCGGTATGGTGAAGGTAATGCTGTAGCAAGCGCGGCAACGTATCAAGCGGTGGGAAAAAATCTGCATTTACGCCGCGCCGGAAATTTTGCTGCCAGAGCGTGAGCCGGTCGCGTAGCCAGGCGGGGTTATACAGATATTCTGCACTGGCCGGCACGATGAAGCGTGTGAATAGAAAAATGAGCAAGGCGTCCTGTGCGGCGCGGCGCGGTTCGTTTAGACCAGTTTCGAGCAGCGCTGGAAACTGCTCAAGGGTTGTGCAGTCGGCTACGGCGTTGATCTGGCTCTGACCCAGGGCACAGATCGGTTTGTGCCAAAGCAGCGCCTGCAACCCGACCGAGGAGGAAAGGGTGGCAACGCCATCCACCAATGGCAGCAGGAATTGCGCCGGATAGAGATAATCGTCAAACTCGGTAGAGTAGAGAAAATGTGGGTAACGGGCGCGCAGATCGGACAGTACTTCCGGTGTTAGGCTGCGTTCCCAATCCGAATGTTCCGTCACCACGACGCCGATAGTGGGCTGCAAGCCGGCCAAGACGTGCTCCAGCATACCTCGTTGACTGGTGAACGTTCCCTGCCCCTCGAAGGCAAAGCTCTGCCCGACTTGTAGCGGCAGTAAAATCAAATGCTGAAAATTTTTGCCGTGCGATATCTGCGCCCGCGTGAAGGGGTTGCGCTTTTGCAGGATATCAGCCCCGATATGGTTGCGTAGCGCCATCAGGAAATTACGCTCTTCCGGCGGCACCGGCTGCTGGCGCAGCGTGTCTGCGTAGCGGGCGAGAAATCCATGCCGCATCAACCCGCACGGGTCGAAGCTGAATGCGACCGGGAAGGGCGCGCGAGAAAAAGCGGCGTAATCTTCGTGCAGCATCAGGGCGTCTGGAAAGGCCTCGGTCAGAAATGGTGCCGGCGTGAAGTAATTGACGATGATGTCCGGCACGAAGCCATCCAGCTTGTGCTTGAGCAAGGTGATCATGTTTTGGGTCTGCGTGGCGCTTGCGCTGTCGCTATTCCAGGCCAGCATAGCGGTCAAGGCATCAGGAAACAGGGAAGATAATTCTTCTGGCGTCACTGTGGCGTTGCGATAGTCGAGCCAGCCGTCGAATTGCTGCAAAGCTATGGTCTGGGCGCTGCCGGTCAGGAAGAAGCAGTGCGCTTCCGGCATCTGCGCCAAGGCTCGGCAGAGCGGCGCATGGACCATGGAGAGCCAAAGATCACGCCAGGCCGGCCAATTTTTTTCCACCCACGGCTCGACATAAAACAGGATGTTCATGGCATCAAGCGGCGGTCTTGCCGGAGTATTTGTGAATCATGGCGTGGATGCTGCTGACCTGCACCGGCTTGTTCAGATAGTCATCCATGCCGATGGCCAGGCATTTGTCGCGGTCACCTTTCATCGCGTCGGCGGTCACCGCGACGATCGGTGTGCGTTTGCCGTTTGTCTCCAGGCGCCGGATTTCTTGGGTGGCTTGGAACCCATCCATCTCCGGCATTTGGCAGTCCATGAAAATGAGGTCATAGCTGTGCTGGCCGTATTTCGCTACCGCTTCAAGTCCGTTGCGCGCCAGGTCCGGCACGCATTGCGCACGCTCTAGGATGGATTTCATTAGCATCTGATTGACCGGCTGGTCTTCCACCAACAACACGCGGACGCCGGGAAAAGAACTGGGAACGCCGGAATCTTGCTCTGCCGTGATGATGCCTGGCAATGATCCCGCTGGTGGCACTGCAGCAGGCGCTGCTATTGAGCTTCTGTCTGTTGTGGCAGGTAAAATTTCGCCACGCCATATACGCAGCAACACCTCTTGTAGTGGCGCCGGATAGAGCGGTTTGCGTAGAACGGCGGCGACATGCCGTGTGGCGAGATTGTCCGTTTGATAGAGAACGTTTGGCGCAAGGATCGTGAGAATATCGAGACCCGCCGGTTTCCAAGCATTCAGTTGGTTGACCAGCGCCCAGCAACCGTCATGCGGCAAGTCGCCATCCACAAGCGCAAAGCGATACGTATCTTCTGCGGGTAGTTCTGCACAGTGCTTGAGCGCGGCGCTTGCGCTAGCAAATGCGTCGCATTTCATACCCCAACTGACCAGGTATTTCACAATGATGGTGCGGGCAATCTCCAACGGTTCAACAACCAAGACGCGCACACCCTGGAGTGTCATGTCAGGGCGCGCCGCCGTTGCCGCTTGCGCCAACGGTAGAATCAAAGTGAAGCTGAAGGTCGAGCCTTTGCCAGGTTCGCTTTGCACATCAATCGTGCCGTTGAACTGCTCGATGAGGTAGCGGCTGATGGTCAGCCCCAATCCCATCCCGCCATAACGACGGGTCGATGAGCCTTGTGCTTGGGTGAATTTTTCGAAAATATCCTGTTGTTTTTCAGGCGCGATACCGACGCCGGTGTCTTCGATGGCGAAGAACATGCGGATCTTCTGTTCCGGCAAGGTCATGCCCAGTACGCGGATGACGACAGTGCCGCGTTCAGTGAATTTGATGGCGTTGCCTACCAGATTGACGATGATCTGCCGCAGTCGCAGGGCATCACCCACTACCGTGCGCGGCAGGCCACGCTGAAAATCTACCAAGAGCTGGATGCCCTTGTTCCGTGCCCGCTGCGCCAGCAGGTCGGTTACTTTCTGCAGGAGGTCATGTAGGTCAAATGCAACTGCTTCCAGTCCCAGTTCTCCAGCCTCAATCTTCGCAATGTCAATGACGTCATTGATGACGTCCAGTAAGGTCTCTGCAGATTGTTGCACCGTTTCCGCCCAGCCGCGCTGATGGGTGCTGAGCGGCGATTGCAACAGCAGGCTGGTCATACCCAGTAAGCCATTCATGGGCGTACGAATCTCGTGGCTCACATTGGCTAGAAAGTCGGACTTCGCTTCGGTTGCCTGACTGAGAGCATGGCGGGTTTTTCGGAGCTGCAGCAGAAGCTGCGCGCACAACGCTAGCAATATCCCGCCGCTGCTGCCGAGTACAAGCGGTGCGACCCATGGATGGCCAACTGTCTGGTTTGAAACTGCAATTGCCTCAACCCAACCATACAGTACAGCTGTCAGTATGGGGGTAACGATCGTAAACACGCACAGTCCTGGGAGCCACTGGCGCGAGCGATCCACAAGGCTTAGCGTTGCCGTTTCGCCCCGGCGGTGAGTGGTCGTTGCTGCGGCGTTGGCTGTGGTGTTCATACCGGCGAGAGGTTGAGCGTTGAAGAAGGGTGAGGGGAAACCAAGGAATGGTTTTACTTCTGAAATTAGAGACTATTATTAACAATTCGGTAAAACAGCATAGCCGCATATGTCGGATATGTGGGGCATCAGCGCACCTGCCACGTGCGTACCGGGCCGGTATCAATATGCACATGGCCGGATTTGGGATAAAAAGCCACGCCACCGCGCTGCATCGTCTTCGCGACTTCCGCCATGGCCTTGCCAGTGAGGTGCGGCACGCGCAAATCCACCGCTTGACCTTTCATATGCCAGCTTTCACGTGCCACCTGGCGGTTGCCGGTGGCGAGGCGCGCGTTGGTAGCAGGCGAGCGATAGCCGGAGGTGATATCGAACGTCGCGGTTTCGGGCAGGCCGACGCGGTCTCGTAAGTCACCAATGAAATCCAGTAATTTTGGGTCAACTGCGTATGTGGCAGCAGCGGAGCGGTCACGCAAGAGTTCACTGAAGCGTCCTAAGGCTGCATCGTCATAACGGTAGTTCATGACATAAGTTGCTGCCACCTGCTCACCCGAAGCCGGGTGTCGAAGGCTGAGGAAACGCCGTTCAGCGGTGCTGCGTCCGGAGTCGCTGACGCAAGCAGTAAGAGTGAACATCAGCGCGAGGAGAGCAAAAGAGTTTTTTAACACGACAACAGATATCCAGCAGGAGTGGAGACAATATCACCTGGGCCGAGCGCGGCCAATTTACGGCGCAGGCGGTAGATATGAGTTTCCAACGTATGCGTATCCAATTCTGGCCGATATCCCCAGACTTCGCGTAACAAGTCTTCCCGTTTCCACGGCCGCTGCTGGGTGGCTAAGAGCAGCAGGATGGCAGCTTCTTTTTCGGTCAGGCTTTCTTCGGCCTGGTTATGGCTGAGTAGCTTGCGCGCCGTATCCAGATTATAGTCGCCACACTGGACGAACTCAGGTTTTTGATCTTGTGCCCGATGCAGATAATAACGCATACGCGCCACAAGTAGGCCGAGCCGTATGGGCAGAGCCAGCCGTTCGGTCACCGCCCAATCATCTTGTCCCTGGCCCAGGAGCAGGACGGCGGCGCGCAGGCCTTGCCCGCGCCAGCGGTCTAGCGTCGCGGGCAAATTCGGGGTGGCTCCTGTCAAAACAAGTCCCCATTGCTCGACATCCGGATGGTTGTCCTGCAGCAAGGTGTAGTGAGGCGAGGCAAAGCCCTGCTCCGCCAGGGCGCTGATGAAAGCGGTGGGCAAAGCGTGGCAGAGAATCGTCTGCGGGAGAATCATGGGCTGCATCGGTGGAGTCTAGAAGAGCCTGACGGTAAAAGGAACAGGCAGGGCGGGGTGTACTTTCTGTGCCTAGCGTCGCCATGAATAGCTGGGTGAACTTTGCCTGGCGCGGCCACGTAAGCAGTAACCTATTGAATTTTAACGATACGATTTTGGCCTGGTTCTTGCTTCGACAGATTGAGGCTGACAGCAAGGAACCACACATAACCCATGAGCATCGTGACCAACCCGATCAACGAACCGCGTGCTGTCGCCAGCATGACAGTGGCCCGCAACTGGGCAGAGTCGGCACCGACCAAAACCGATGCTACCGTGCGCAACGCCAAAGGTGAACGCAGCATCGCACCACAAAACACCGTCGCACTGACCTGGCAGGATGCAATAGACACCATCAACCCACTACAGCAATTGCCGGTTGTGGGAGAGATTTATCGCGGTGTGACGGGCAGCACAATCAGCGGTGTGGCGCGGGTGGCAGGGGGATTTCTGTTCGGCGGCATTGCTGGCGGGTTGGTAGCGGCGCTGACTGCCGCCTTCGCCGAAGCCCATGACGGGCAAGGACCTGGCGAGCAACTGGTTGCCGCCCTGACAGGGACTGGCAAATCGGACGCGATAAACTCAACCACTGCCACAACACAAGCTACGCTGGCCGTGCCTACCGTGACCCTGACAGCGCAAGAAGATAAACAGCAACCGCCCAGTCGTGCCACAGTTATCACCGCCGCCGCAGACGCCGTGGGGCCGGACAAGACCCTATCAGATACCGCCGCCGTGATGGCTGTTCCGGGTATACTGCTGCGCGACCGCTTGAATCAGAAACGGCCGACACCCGGTTTGAGCAGTGCGCCAAGTGGTCTGGGGGGCTTTATTGACCGCTTGCCGGCCGGCGCCGCCACCTTGTCTAGTAATCAGGCGCAGAATCTGGATTTGCTGCAGGGCATTGCCAATATGCCGGCGACGAGTTCGCTCGGTATTGCGCCGATCCCGGCGTCTCTGGTGGCGGCCAGCGAAGCAGGCGGGCCACGACACAATCCGTTGCCGGCCAATTTGGTGCGCGACATGATGCTGCAAGGGTTGGAGAAATATGATCGGCTGCCGCCGGTCGCGCCCGTCGAGACGGAGTAGGTTTACTGGCCGGGTGACGTCGGTGGTGGGCTGGCGGCTTTAGCGGTTTTGACCAGTTCGCCCATCTTGTCCTTGCAGCTGGTGGCTTGATCCAGAAGGAACACCGCCATTTTGCGCTGATCGTTCTTCTGACGGAGGCGGTTCCATTCCTGGGTGAAACGGTCTTCTTCCCGCAGGAAATTTTCCTTAGCGGCTGCGCGTTGGTCAGCAGCGAAGAGAGCGACATAGGCGTTGCGCCAGAGCAAGACGAGCTTGTCAATCGCGGCCAGTTCGGCGCGCTGTCGTTTCGGCTGGTCAGCTGGGGCGACCAGCGCCGGCGTTGCTTTGGCGTGATGCTGCAGCACCTGCATGACGACCAAGCAGCGCGCCCTCGCGGCCTGCTGCGCTGCCAGTGGGGCGGCAGGCGGCGTCGTATCGGTAGCGCCGGTTTTCTTGGCCGCTTCGGGTGGTTTGGCTTGGTTTTCTTTTTGGCGCCGCTGTTGCAGCACCTGGGCGCAAAAGGCTTTCTCCTGCTTCAACTCTGCCTTGCTCATATCGAATAAGGCGCTATCGGCCAGTGTACGCGCCCGCTGCTGCTCCGGCGGCGCTACCATTTTAGCGAGTTCCTCAGTCAGCCGCGTCCAGATAGCTGCGTCCTCCGGCTTGCCGGACTTTGTTGCCAATGCTCGGCAGACCATGGATTCATAGAGCGCGTTTTCTGCCACGGATTTTTTCGGCGCTGTTGGGGCCGCTTCGGCGGCGAAGAGCGCCGGTGTTGCCAGCAGCACACCGAGGCAGGTTAAGCCAATCACCCATAAGGCGGCGCGCGATTTTGGTTTGGCCGTTGCTGACACTTTGCTGCGACACTGCTTTGTCATGCCGCACCATAACAAACTGGACGGCAAAGCGGAAGCTTCGGATCGAAGCGACAAGCTACATCTGCAGGATGACAACCCCACGCTCGCCGTCATCACGTCTTTGACCAGGACGTTCTGGCGTCGGTGTCGGCGGCGGCCAATAAGGTTGCTGAATTTCCGGCTGGAGCGGAATCTGGCCGATTTCCGGACGCTGGCCTCGACGGCGCTGATCTTCGATGACAATTTCGATGGGAATCTTGCTGGGGTCAAAATCCTTCAGCGGGTCGCCGAGTGGATAATGCGGACGTTGCTTTGGCGCTGATTTCCCCGGCATGCACTTCCCCCGTGATCACGAACCCTATCAGCGTAACATGTCCGGCAGCAACTAATAGCTGAAAATGCGTTGCCGGCGCGTAGGATGCGCTTTAACTTGCAATTATTGCAGTGCGGCAAGGCAGAGAAAGATGGCCGATTTTGTTCTGGTGCATGGGTTGGGGCGGGGGCCGCTCGCCTGGCTGCTCCTGGCCTGGCGGTTGCGCCGCGCCGGCCACCGTCCGCATTTGTATTATTATGTTGCTGCAGTGGAGAGGTTTGACCCCTGTGCAGCACGACTGCAAAAGTTCATTGCACGGACATGCGGCGACCGGCCTTATGCGGTGGTGGGGCACTCGCTCGGTACCGTGTTGCTGCGGGCTGTGCTGCCGCGGCTGAAGCGCCAGCCCGTTGCCATCACCTTACTGGCGCCGCCGGTCGTAGCCTGCCGCTTCGCACTGTCGATGAAAAACCGGCGGTTGTTCCGGTTCTTGACTGGAGAAATGGGGCAAAAGCTGGGGGATGCTGCCTTTATGGCCAGTCTGCCGGTGCCGGCGAGCTGTACGGTGTTCGCGGGCAATGGTGGGCCGCGCTCGCATAACTGGCCGTGTGGGGCCGAGCCGAATGACGGTGTCCTGATGGTCAGCGAGACGCTATTGCCCAGCGCAACCCACCTTACGCTCCCTGCAATCCACACCTTCATCATGAACCGGCCGGAAGTGACGGATGCGGTATTAGCGTTGAACCTAAACACGTCTGCTTGATGAAGAAATTATTGGTGTCAGATATCTCCGAGACGAACTGAGATAAGCCGACGGAGAACAAAATCTGCTCTTGCAGATTTTGTTCTCCGGAGGTGGCACTTTGAGCGCCTGAGCGTCAATCGCCACGTGATTTAAACTTAAGGAATCAGCGGTGACCAGGCTGGGTCGGAGGCATCCAGTGGGGTGGAGATTTGCCGCTCATTATAGCCGGTGACGTCTATCGAATAGATATGCGCCTGGCGCCCTTTGTTCGTTGAGACTTCCTTGAAGAACATCAGCACGCGACCATTGGGCGCCCAGGTGGGGCCTTCCACGTGGTAGGCCTGGGTGATCAGGCGCTCGCCTGTGCCGTCCGGACGGATGACACCGATATAAAACTGACCTTGATGCTGCTTGGTGAAGGCGATCCAGTCGCCACGGGGCGACCAGACTGGCGTGCCGTAGTTGCCCGGGCCAAAGCTGATGCGCTGCGGGTTGGAGCCGTCCACATCCATCGTGTAAATCTGCTGCGAGCCGCCGCGGTCGGATTCAAACACCACGCGTTTACCGTCCGGCGAAAAGGACGGCGCGGTGTTGATGGATGCGCTGTTGGTGAGGCGTGAGGCGCGGCGCGTGCGAAGGTCCATCAGATAGATGTCTGAATTGCCCTCATTGGTGAGCGAGAAGATCACCCGGTTGCCGTCCGGCGAGAAGCGCGGGGCGAAGGTCATGTTGGGAAAATCGCCCAGCACTTCCTGCCTGCCTGTATCAATGTTGAAGAGATAGACACGCGGTTTGTTGTTGTAATACGCCATATAGGTGATTTCTTGCGCGGTCGGCGAGAAGCGCGGGGTCAACACCAGGGCGCGGCCATCAGTAAGAAAGCGGTGATTCTCGCCGTCCTGATCCATGATGGCCAGGCGCTTAACCCGCGCCGTGCCAGGGCCTGATTCTGCGACATAGACGATGCGGGTATCGAAATAACCGTCTTCGCCGGTGATGCGCTTATAGATGGCGTCGGCGATGATATGCGCCACACGCCGCCAGTTCTGTGGCAGTGTCTTGTAAGACAGGCCGGTCATCTGGGTTTCGCTAAACACGTCCCACAGGCGAAATTCTACCCGCAATTGGCCATCGCCCACCGGCTCCACCTTGCCGACCACCAGCGCCTGCGCGTTCAGCACGCGCCAGTCGCCGAAGCGTGGCTGCTGCTGCAGGCTGGCGGCGTCCTGCACGAAGGAGGACGGGTCGAGGCTACGGAACAGGCCGGAGCGTTCCAAATCTTTGTTGATGACGCGCACCAGATCGCGTCCCATTTGTGCGGCGTCCGGTGTGGCGCCGGCGAAATCCGGAATGGCGATCGGAATCGGCTCGCTGGTGAAGCGGTCAATATTGATGCTCAGCTCGGCGCGCGCCGCCGGCGCTGTGGCCAGACTGAAGCACACAAACAGCAGCGTCAAGATCGCGGTCAATTTCTGCAGCATCACGGTCGTCCTTCCTTCTCGCAACATTTCTTGAGTGGGTTCTAGCATAACTGTCCAGCCATTGGCCATGCCAGACAAATATGGCGGAATCACGGGAGGCTTTAGAATAATGTTAGAGATACAGAGAGTATAGGTAAACGCATAACAACCCATAGAGCAGCCAAAGCATAAGCGTTGCAACTGGCAGAATCCAACACCACGGTCGACGTAATCCCCATGAATAGATAAAGGCCGCCAATAACAGCATGAACGCCGGCAAAACGTGCCACCAGCCACCGTGCTCTGCTGCCATGAGTGGAGCAAAGAAGAACCATATGGGAATTATAAAATGGTCTGACATATCTGAGTGTCGCGGCTGTCACGCATCACAACAT
>CAYOGS010000013.1:0-15322 GCA_964403435.1 uncultured Rhodospirillales bacterium
AATCCTTTATTTGCTCCCATTGTGACAGGCTGTCCCAATTTTCAGATACCAGGCCACGTAGCGGGAACCAGTCGAAGTAGCGTCCGCCGGCAAAAAGCACGATCAGCAGGAGGGCGAAGAGGAATTCCGGAATGGCATAAGCCATTACCACCACGCCGCTGGACCAGGTGTCGAACCGGCTACCGTCTCGCACAGCTTTGCGGATGCCGAGTGGAATGGCGATGAGGTAGACCAGCAGAGCCGTCCATAGCCCCAGAGAGATGGAGACGGGCAATTTGTCTCTCACCAAATCCATGACCTTGGCGTTGCGATAGAACGAGTCGCCAAAATCAAACCGCAGATAACTCCCGATCATCAGCAGAAAGCGCTCATGCATGGGCTTGTCGAACCCGAACTGTTTTTCCAACTCCTTGATGAGCGCGGGGTCAACGCCACGCGCGCCGGCATAGCGACTGTCGCCGCCCGCGCTTTGTCCGCCTGGCGACGGGTTGGCGGTGGCCACGTCGCCGCCGCCGGCCCCGCTAAATCGTGCGGTAGCATCGGTGGAATGGCCGCGCAATTGCGCGATCACCTGTTCCACCGGCCCGCCTGGAGCGGCCTGAACAATGAGAAAATTCAATAGCATAATGCCGAAAATTGTCGGCACGATCAGCAGTAGGCGACGGATGATGTAGTTCAGCATGGCGAGCGTCTATTCGGCAACGTTGTGGCCACCTGCGACAAAATATGCCGGAAAAGTCATTGCTTTCTCCTGCCGCGCGGCACATCCATAAAGAGCCGTAAACCCGTGCCTGGCAACATATTTTTTCCACTCAAGTTTGGCAAGCGCTTGTCATGACCACGTCCCATACTCTCAAACCCAATTCCGGCCGTTGGTTAGGCTTTACACCAAAGCTGTTGACTGTGCTGCGGCAAGGCTATCGCTGGCGGGATTTTCAGCGCGACGCTCTGGCAGGTTTGACGGTGGCTATTGTGGCGCTGCCACTCTCCATGGCTTTGGCCATCGCTTCCGGTACGACGCCCGACAAAGGTCTAACCACAGCGATTGTCGCCGGCTTTCTCATTTCGCTGCTCGGCGGCAGCCGCGTACAGATTGGTGGGCCGACCGGTGCTTTCGTCGTGCTGGTGTTCGATACCATCCAGCGCTACGGCTATGACGGCTTGGTACAAGCGACCCTGATGGCCGGTGGCCTGCTGTTATTGATGGGCTGGGCGCGGCTCGGCAACTTGATGAAGCATATACCCGATACAGTTATTAAGGGGTTCACCGCTGGCATCGCGGTTATCTTGTTCACCAGCCAGATTGGCGCCTTTCTAGGCCTTCAGCTGTCGCATGAGCCGGGTGACGTCTTCGGCAAATGGACGGCCTATTTCTTGGCCCGGCATACGTTGGAGCCGTTGGCGTTACTGCTCGGCGCTCTTAGCCTGTTGGTTATTCTGCTGGTGCCGCGTTTGGCGCCGCGTGTGCCGGCGCTGCTCTTAGCAGTGGTGATCGGCTCATTGTTAATCGCTTTGCTACATTGGGATGTGCCGACGATCGGTTCGCGCTTCGGTGGCATACCCAATACTCTGCCATGGCCGGCTTGGCCGGAGATGTCTTTAACGCGATTGCGTGAACTGTTTCCAAGCGCTGTGAGCATCGCCCTGCTCGCGGGCATCGAATCACTGCTCTCTGCCACGGTGGCAGACAACATGATGCAGGGGCGCCACCGGGCGAATGCCGAATTGGTGGCGCAGGGCGCCGCCAATATCGGTTCGGCACTCTTCGGTGGGATGCCGGCCACCGGCGCCATCGCGCGCACCGCCACAAATGTGCGCGCCGGCGGCGCCACGCCAGTTGCGGGCATTATGCATGCCGTGTGGCTGTTGCTCTTCATGGTGCTGGCGGCGCCATTAGCGGTCTATGTGCCGTTGACAACGCTCGCGGCCATCTTGTTTGTCGTCGCCTGGAATATGAGCGAAGCGAAGGAATTGCCGCACTTAGTACGCGACCGGCGTAAGAGCGACATACTCGTACTGGCCGCGACGTTCTTTCTGACCGTCTTCGTTGATCTCACGATGGCTATCGGTGTTGGTACGTTGGCCGGCATCATCATGCAACGCTCGCGCAGAGTTGGAGAATTGCCTGATACCAAAGATGATCAATCGAGCTGAATTTTAACCTGCGGGGTTGCGCTTCAGGCACTCCGTCATAATATCTCGGGCGATCGGTGCAGCCACATGTGCGCCGCTGCCACCATGCTCCACCAGCACGGCGAAGGCATAGCGTGGGGCTTCGGCCGGCGCGTAACCAGCAAAAAGTGCATGATCGCGCTGCTCCCAGGATAATTTCTCGTTTTTTATGACACCCGTCGAGCGTTCGGCTTTGCTGATGCGACGGACTTGTGATGTGCCTGTCTTGCCCGCCATGCTCAGCCCCGGTTCAATAATACGCTCTTGGTAGGCCGTGCCGGCCGGAGTGTTGACCACGGCGTTTATGGCTTGCCGCACCACAGCGATAAGCTCCGGTGCTATCTCGTGCCGCCGTGTTGGCGGCGGCTGGTCAGCGGTCCGATACAAGGAAGGCGTTACCACGGTCTCGCCATTGGCAACGGCTGCCATCATAACGGCCAATTGCAACGGAGTGGTCAGCACATAACCCTGTCCGATGGCGCTGATGAGCGTTTCGCCATGTTGCCATTCTTCCTTGAGCGCTGCGCGCTTCCAGGTGCGGTTGGGCATGAACCCGCTGCGCTCGTGCGGCAGATCAATACCGGTGCGCTGCCCCAACCCCAGGCGTTGCGCCATGGCTTGAAGGCGGTCAATCCCCGTACGCTGTCCGATATCGTAAAAATAGGTATCACATGAACCGGCCAAGGCACTGACCAGGTTCACGGTGCCGTGACCGCCGCGTTTCCAGCAATGGAAGCGATGATTGCCGAGATCAAGATGGCCGGGGCAATAGACAGTGTCTTTGGGCTTGATCACACGCGCCTCCAGCGCGGCCAGGGCGGTGACAATCTTGAACACGGAACCGGGCGCGTATTGCCCGGCGATGACCTTGTTGATTAAAGGCGTATTCGGATCATTGTTCAGCTTGTCCCACTCCACCTGGGCGATGCCGTAGGTAAACAGGTTGGGATCAAACCCAGGGTGGGATGCCATGGCGCAAATGCCACCTGTATGACAATCAATGATGACTGCGGCTGCGCTCTGTTCGCTGGCCAGACGCTGCTGAACATATTCCTGCAAACCTAGATCAAGGCTTAAGCGAAGGTCTTGTCCAGCGACAGGCATCTGCTGATCGAGTTCGCGCACGATCTTGCCATGGGCGTCAACTTCCAGCTGCTTGCGCCCCGCGACGCCTTGCAGCAACTGGTCGTAATGCTGCTCCAAGCCACTTTTACCTAGCCGGTAACCTGGAGTGTTCAACAACGGGTCTTTGCCCATGTCAGCTTCTGCCGGCACGCCGGTATAGCCCAGAATATGGGTCATGGCGGCACCATAAGGATAAACGCGCACCGCGTTCTCTTCGATTCGCGATCCAGCCAAGTCTGGGTAATGTACTTCGATCGTCGCGGCTTGTTCCCAACTCAGCGTATCGCTGACCAGTACACCATTTTGGACGTTGCCACGGGCGATGGCGCGGTCAATGCGTTTGAAATCGGCGGCGGTAAGGGGGATGTACTCCGTCAGCTTCTGCAGCAGCTTATCAATATCGGCGCCAGGTTCCGGCTCGATGATGACGCTGAAATTGGGCTGGTTGGCCGAAAGCGGGATGCCCTGACGGTCTGTGATAATACCGCGCCTTGGCAGTAACAGGCGATTGGCGATGCGGTTTTCTTCCGCAAGTTTATGATATTTTGAGGATTCGCTGACTTGCAGCTGATAGAGCCGGCTGGCCATCAGCGTAAACACACCCAGCTGTAACCCGCCGACCATGAGCGCGCGGCGGGTAAAGGTTCGGACACGATCCGATTCCGTCAGCGAGCGCGCCATGACGCCTGTCCGACACAACGATCCGCCCAACTCAGTAGCCAGGCGCAGAAGGGAAAGACCGTCAGGCAGACCATGAGCTGAAACAAAGCCGCACGTAACGGCAAAAGCTGCCCTCCCATAAATGACAGTATCAACCATTGCAATAATTGCACAATTGTTGCGACCGCCACGAACCCCAGCCAGAGGCTGAGATAAGATTGCCCGGCAAGCAGGGGACGGAAATTCTGTACCAACTGCGCCGCCAGAACATTCGTCAACGCTGTTACGCCGAAGGGCAGACGTAGGATGGCGTCTGCTGTCAAGCCGAGCAGAAACAGCAGTGGCAGCGGCAGCAAATTGGGACGGTGCGCGGCCCAGAAATAAATGGCCGTCAGACTGAGCAAGGGAGCGATATCCGTTAGTCCCGGCAACAGGCGCGGTAGGCAGAAAGCAATGATTTGCAGCAGCAAGCAGCTGCCGAATGGCAGACTGCGCCGCAGCAGTGCGTCAAATTGTGATAGCGCACCCGGCATCAGGGTTGGCGCAGGCCGGTACCGAGCGGGTTGGCGGTACCTCCTGCCAGGTCAAAATCAAGCAGACGTACATAGTTAAGGCGGCTGGAATCGGCCGCGGGAACCACCCTCAAGCGGCCGTCGGTCGTGGCAGCGATGGATGCGACTGGCAAATTGGGCGGTAGCAGGCCGCCATGCCCCGAAGTCTGCAAACGCATGCCGGCACGCAAAACTGTGTCGGCAGGTAGGTAACGCAATTCTAGGCCGTCGCTGCCCAACCCGGCGAGGATGGCTCGGGTGCCGTCTTCCTGGACCGCCACCGGCACGCGTGACTCCGGATCATGCAAGAGCAGAATCCGTGCTGACCATTCACCGACTTCGATGACCCGACCCACTAAACCATCTGCGCTGACGGCAGCCATGTTCTTGCGGACACCGTCCCGTGTGCCGGCGGTCACAATCATGCTGGCGCCATAGGGCGCTCCAGCGGTGGAGATGACGCGCGCCGTCAGGCTTGTGGTCTGTGGCTCCGCATGAAATTTCAATAAACCTTTTAAGGACTCGTTTTCTGTTACAAGAACGCTGCCGGTCTGTTCCCAACTCTTCAGCCGGGCATTCTCCTGCCGCAATCGCGCCACTTCGCCGCGCAAATCTGTCCATTCCGTCCAGGTCTCTTGCGCGGCTTGAAGCAATTCGGCCGGGCGGCTTAGATTGTCTAATACGGGCAAAAGCACGTCCACCACCTTCACCCGCACAGGCACGAAGATCTGTGGCTTGAAATAGCCCAGCGCCAATAGCCAGCCGGCCGTAAAAACGAGCCCCAACAAGACCATGCGACTGCTCAAGCCTCGTCCCGGTAAGGACAGGGCCCGGCTGAGGCTCAGAGGTTTGCGGCGAGGGGACATGGTTGCTCTGTAGGTAACGACGCGAGTCATCCTATATCGCGCTTGCTGAATTATTAGTGATTGAGGTCGCCAAAATAAACCATAATCTTTGCAATCCCGGGTTTGCCGGCAGAAAGGAGTGCCGCGTAATAATCCGTAATCAAAACTGTGCGCCGGCAGCGTGAATTCCCTGCAATTGCCGTATTTGGGTTGATATAGTCCGGGCATGAAAAAATTGGTTATCGCTTCGTTAATGGTGCTGGCACCCGGTTTGGCTCTCGCAGAGTCTGCCGCGGTTCCTTCACTGCCCGTCACGGCGCGGCCAATCGCGGCCGAATATCAAATCTATGTTGGTGGTGTACACTTCGTTGACGCCACGGCCTATGTGAATCTTGAAGCCAAGAAATACCACATGATGGCGCGGGCGCAGACCATTGGCCTGTGGGGGCGTTGGTTCCCATGGGAGACATCGGTAGAGAGTGAGGGTGTGGCAGCGCGCGATTCAGTCCAGCCGTTGGCGCATAAGGCCGTTAGTGCTTGGAAGCACAAACCGAAGACGATGCTCCTGAATTTCGACGACCAGGGGGCAGTGGCTATTGCGCCTGAGTCAACCGACGCACCGGCGCCGCAGGATCGGCTGGCGGATGACGTGGTCAAGGACACGGTAGACCCATTGAGCGGCGTGCTGCAACTGATGGCACACTACACCATCCATGATGACTGTGACGCCGCTACATCGGTGTTTGATGGCAAGCGGCGGTTCGATCTATTAACGGCCGATCTCGGCACCGTGCAATTGCGCGATCATGAGCTCAGCGTCTTTTCCGGTTCGGCCCGCAAATGCGAATTGCGCTTCAAGCTGATTGCCGGCCAGCGCAAGGATATGGAGCAACGCGCCTTCTGGCAGACGGATAAAGGACGGGAAAATCGCCCGCCTTTCACGATCTGGCTGGCGAAGCTGCGGCCTGATTTGCCGCCCATGCCGGTGATGGCTGAAACCAAAAGTCCCTTCGGCTATGTCATGATCTATCTTAAATCTTGGGCATTTGAGGACCAGCCGCGACCTTCGCTGCTGACGGCGCAACTTGCCCGCCAGCCGTTAGATGCGCTTGAAGCCAAGCCGCGCTAACGCCTCGGCCAATTCGCTCATACTGCCGATCACCGCTTCGGCCGGTAGAATGCCGATGTCTGCGCCATAGCCATAGTCTACCAAGACGCAGGGTATGCCTAGGCCATGCGCCGCCGCCAGGTCGTTCGGGCTATCGCCCACCATAACACAGCCCGTGACCGGGACGTTCATGCGTTGAATAACGCCGCGCAAATGGTCAGGGTGAGGCTTATGCACGGCGAAGGTGTCGCCGCCGGCCACAGCGTCGAACAACGCCTTGATGGCAAGGTCATCCAGCAATTTCAAGGTCGCGGCTTCCGGCTTGTTGGTGCAAAGCCCCACGCCTATGCCTCCGGCACGCAAGCCTTGCAGGGTTTCAATCACCTGCGGATAGATTTGCCGCGGATCACCCTTGATGGCACGGTAGATATCCAAAAAGCTGTGAATATCTGCGGCAAAATCCTCCGGTCGTCCGCCGGTCATCGAAAGTATCCGTTCCAGCAGCTTGGCCACGCCATCACCAAGGGCGGCTTTGGTTTCGTTCAGCGTTACGCCGCGCCGCCCGCGCTCGAGCAGGAAGAGGTTGAGTGCGTTGTGAATGTCAGGCGCACTGTCCACCAGCGTGCCATCCAGGTCGAAAATGACGCCGCTCAGGATTTTTTCGTTGTCGTTCATGCTGATCATAGCCAAATCTCTCTAGCGGCAGCCTAGCGTCTGTGGCACAAAACTTCCATGACCAAATCCGCTCTTGCCTGCATCGTGTTGGCCGCCGGCCGGGGCACACGTATGCGCTCCGATTTACCGAAAGTGCTGCACCCCGTGGCCGGCATGCCGATGCTTGGGCATGTGCTGAAAAGTGCGGTAGCGCTGACGCCGGATCGGATCGTGGTGGTCGTCGGGCCGGAAATGGACCTGGTTAGTAAATTTGCCTCTCCGCACGATGTTGCAGTGCAGAAGTTGCAGCGCGGCACCGCTGATGCCGTGCGCGCCGCTCAGGACAAAATGCGTGGTTTTGTCGGGGACGTGCTGGTGCTGTATGGCGATACGCCGCTGGTGACGGAGAACGCTTTGCGTCAGCTCTTGGCGGCGCGCGAGAAGTCTGATGCCGCCATTTTGGTGGCCGCCTTCTCGGCGATCGATCCGGGCGCCTATGGCCGCGTTGTCACGGATTCCTCCGGCCAAGTCACGGCGATTGTGGAAGCTCTCGACGCAACGCCAGAGCAGCGCTCCTGTACTTTGTGTAATAGCGGCATAATGCTGCTACGGGCGCCACAACTCTGGGAATTGCTGGCTAAGGTCGGCAATGACAACGCTAAAAAAGAATATTACCTGACGGATTGCATCGGTCTGGCGCGCGCCGCCGGCCTGCCCGTCGTCGTGGCGTCGATCGATGCGACTGAGGTCCAGGGCGTCAATGACCGTATTGAACTGGCAGCTGTGGAACGGCAGATGCAACGACGCTTGCGCGAACAGGCCATGCGCAACGGTGCGACGCTCGAAGACCCGGATAGCGTCTATTTCGCCCACGACACCGCGTTGGGGCGCGACGTGACTGTTGGTCAGAATGTGGTGTTTGGTCTGGGCGTAGTGGTGGAAGACCGGGCACGCATCCGTGCATTCAGCCATTTGGAGGGCGCTTATGTAGGTGCCGGAGCCATCGTCGGCCCCTTTGCGCGGCTGCGGCCAGGCAGCAAGTTGGGCAGTGGGGCGCATATCGGCAACTTTGTAGAGCTGAAGAACGCGAAAGTCGGTACCGGCGCTAAAATTAATCACCTAACTTACGTCGGCGATGCCGAAGTGGGTAGTGGTGCTAATCTCGGTGCTGGCACCATCACCTGCAATTATGACGGCTATCGCAAGCACCAGACGAAAATCGGCGATAACGCTTTCATCGGTTCCAACACTTCGCTGGTAGCACCAGTTGAAATCGGCAGCGGCGCCTTTGTGGGAGCTGGCAGTGTCATCACGAACAATGTGCCCGCCGATACGTTGGCTGTGGCGCGCGGCCGCCAGGTGAACCTCGAAAATTGGGCGCAGCGTTATCGGGATGGAAAGAAAGAGTGAGGTCCAACTGCGAGGGCCAGAAATTTCTTAATTTCGTTGGTAAAATGTCAAAGCGAAATAATCGAGCGCCGCGTGAGCGATGATTACAGGCCAGAGCTTTCCTGTCCTCGCAAAATATGTTGCAAACAAAAGCCCTAACGGAATTAAAGAAATTGCCATCGCTCCTTGATATAGGTGGCAGGCTAGACGAATGGCTACGCTGACATTTATTGCAAGCGATCTGTTGCGCTCATTCTTTAGCACAGTAATAATATAGCCAGACAGAATTGATTCTTCGAATAAAGGGTTCAGTAGACTGATAGCTACTATGTTAGCAAAATAAACTTTGCCAACAATAGTTTTTGTGCTCATCAGGTGGACCAGTTGTGTGTCAATTTTTTCCAAGAACCAAGTGATTGGTATCCAGATTGCATATACTGTTAGGGCTAACACAATACCTATAGCTGTTGATGACAAAGTTGGAATCAAACCAATTTTTTTCAGCGTCCAACCTTGGCCAAGTAAATACCAAGCTAAAACGCCCCCCACAAAAATCTCATATAACAATAACCCAATAATGCTGAAGTCTGTCAGCCTTGCTTCTTGGGCAAGGCCGGCAAATGAGCCTATCGATTGAATGACGATGATTCCAAATGCCCATATGACTACAAACACAAATTCTGTTTTCCATTCAGGATTTTTTCTGTAATGGGACACAGGTTGCGCTCAGAAAAAATTTCTAAGAAAGTCGAAAGGTTACCATATGGGAGTTTATTTTACTCGATTTTACAAAATTTGCATCGTTACTTTATTACTAGGTGTTTTGACTGTCTTGTTTCAAACTATCCCATCGTATCCAGGTCATACTGTAGGTATTAGTGCTGATAAGATACAAGACAGGCACGGCTCGTCTGTCGGCGTGAATTACCGACAGTCGAGCCAGGCTGCAAGCTGGCGACTGGTCCGCCTGATAAGTGAATCGCGAAAATTGGGCGCAGCGCTATCGGGAAGGAAAGAAAGAGTGATGCTGGTAGCTTAGTCCAAATTGGCGTCAGCCACGCCGACTGCTGTTCCAGAACGAGCAAAGGGCTGTTGTTGGATAGTGATTATCGATTCGTCGCGCTCCAAATACCAAAACCTCTGCCGGTAGTTTTCCAGTTGGATGATAGGCGCTGTCACAGGTTGCACTCCGACGCTTTGCTGCGTCTCAAACCCATCAGAAAATACAGCCTGTAATGGGCTGTTTGCAACAGCGACCCCGGTTTCGACATCGTCGAAATAGACTAGAGGCGTGCCTTTGACTTTCATCATGTCGCGGCCGCGCATGGCGATAACATAATAACTCATGCTACGGCTATCGAACGGCATATAGTTCGGGTAGTCAAGCTTGTGTGATGATAGATCAAGTTTCTGGCTGATGTTTAAGCCGTCAATGCTGAAGCTTTTGTAATAACGTTTGTCAAAATCCGCTTCGATCCGAATTTTATACCAGGTGTCTGGTTCCAGGCGGGTTTTGAGATCGAGGATTTTCCAAGTGCGTTCCTTACTTGGTTCGCCGCGCATCGTGGCTTCGGTGCCGGTAGCTACCCATACTGCGCCGCTGCGCTGTACACCGACAAATGACATCCAGTCCCCGCCTTTGACGTAAAGCGGTTTATTGACACCTTCGATGAGTTCCTGGTCGAGAGCGATAATCACATCATCGGGAAAGTCAGCGCCGAAACGGACATAAGCTTGCACATAACTCATGCCGGGCTTGATGAGAAATTCTTCAATAGCCGAACCTTTGCTGACGAGCGACACCGCGGCACTTAATCGTGACTGCCGCGCCCACAGAGCCCCACTGCTGATCAGGGTAGTGACCAGACAAATAATCAAGCCAAGAACGATATATTTCCGCTTCATCGTCTAAGACGTGCGGCATAAGCGACTTGAGTGGTGGGTGTCACCAGCCGGCTGCCGCTGCGGGCTGAGGTTCCGCGGCGATCTCCGTCCGATGATCCTCTTCTTCCGGCATTTCGAAATCGCCGATGGCTGGGATGCTGGGGGCGGTTTTGAGATGCTCTTGCGCGGCGGCGATCATGGCGGAGAAATCCATCAAGAATACCGAACCGGTAACAGTACGTTGCACGATGACATTGCGTCGATCCAACTCGTCGCGGATGCGGCGCACATAACCCAACTCGCCCAACCGGTCGAGCGCACGGCTGATGGCGGGTTTGGAGATGTTTAACTCCTTCGCTAGGCCGCGCACCGTGTGCGGGCCGCCGCTAAGGTAGACGGAAAGCATCAGCGCCATTTGGCGGGCTGAAAGGTCGGGCGTATCGGCGCGCACGCTGGATACGAGCGCATGGCGCCACAATTCAAGATTCTGCAGGTCGGGATGCACGGGAACACCTAAGGGCAACGGGGACAGTTGATGTCTGGAGTTTCGCCGTCAGCCGGTTGATTCGCAATGATTCTGTTGCCGTCTTCCGCACTTTGTTGTGCGTAAGAATTTTCGAACAATTGCTATGACGCTACAGCAGCGGTGCGCAGTGGCCTGTGCGACTTATGTTTTCGCCGCGCCGTAAAGCTGTTGCATGAGCGCCAGCACTGTGCGTGCCACCATTGGCTCGCCGCCTTCGGGGCGGCCGGGCTTGCTGCCCAAGTTCCATCCCATCATGTCTATATGTACCCAGCGCGTCCTGCCGATGAAATGTTCCAGGAACAATGCCGCCGTGATGGCGCCGGCATAGGCAGAATTCGGCGCGCTATTGAGGTCGGCAATCTTCGCTTTTAATTCGCCGCGATAGGACGCTTCAAGTGGCAGACGCCAGACCGGATCATGCTGCTGTCGGCTGATGCTCTGCAACTGATCTGCCAGTCCATCATCGTTACAAAACAAGGCGGGCAGTCCGGTGCCGAGAGCGGTGCGTGCCGCGCCGGTCAATGTAGCAAAATCAATCACGAGTTCGGGTTTCTCTTCCACAGCGAGGGCCAGCGCGTCTGCCAGCAGCAGGCGGCCTTCTGCATCCGTATTGCCAATCTCGATGGTCAAGCCATTGCGGGCGCGGAAAATATCGGTGGGACGGAAGGCGTTACCGCTCACGGCGTTGTCGGCGGTGGGGATCAGCAAATGAAGGCAGACCGGTAGCTTGTGCGCCATGATCATACGAGCGGCAGCCAGGGCGCTGGCAGCGCCGCCCATGTCCTTTTTCATCAGATACATGGCACTGGACGGTTTGAGGTCAAGACCGCCCGTGTCAAAGCAAACGCCTTTTCCGACGAGCGCGACACGCGGATGTTTGGGATTGCCCCAGCGCAATTGCACCAGGCGTGGCGCACGCGGGCTGGCACGGCCGACGGCATGAATGAGCGGGAAGTTCTGCTTAAGCAAAGCATCGCCTGTGGTGACGGAGACTTTGGCGCCATGGTCTTTGGCCACCCCGCGGATGGCGGCCTCCAACTCCGCTGGCCCCATATCTTCAGCAGGCGTGTTGATGAGATCGCGACCTTGGTGGATGGCCGTAGCCAGGGCGATGATCTTGGTCTTATCTGCCTCTGCCGGCCACGCCAGTTGCGCTGGCTGGCGCATCGGCTTTTTATAGCGCGTGAATTGATAAGCGCCGAGCGCCCAGCCCAATGACAGAAGGTTCGCCGTCGCGGTGGGTAGCGAACCGGCAATGCGGTATGCGCCTTCCGGAAGCGACATTGGCAAAGCTGACAGATCATAAAGCTGTGGCGGGTCATGCGTCACAGCGACAGCGTTGCTAAACTTCCCCTCGGCATCGGCAAAGCGACTGTGGTGGCTGGGCTCGGGTTTGAAGTCGGCGAGGCTATGACGGGTTGCCGCGGGCTGGGATTTCAACCACTGCTTGTAGTTACCAGCAGAAACGACATGTAGAACATTGGCTTTGACAGAAATTTTAACAAAGCAATCCATGACGGCTCTACCTCAGGCATAGGGGAAAGAGCATCTTGCCGGACAAGAGATTAAGAAAATATTGGAAAAATGCGGTTCAGGCCGGATGGAAAAGGCTTGCCCACCAGCTTTTGTGCTGTGGGGCGGCCGGTTTTGCTTTCGGCGCCGACAAATCTGTGGCGCAAGGCGGTGGACGCAGCGCGAAATTTGTGGTGTCGGACTGGCGGTATTCTGCGCCTGGGGCATAGAGCGCCGGATAGGTGCGGAGCATCACGTCCTCCCAGTCGCGCTTGCCGCGCGCGATGAGCTCATTGGTCGCTGCATCCCATTTGGTTTGCATCACCGCGCCACCGTCCAGGACCACCAGATTACCGCCGGGCAGGCGCCCGAGATTGTCCGGCCGGTCGTCGCCTGGCCTAAAGTCGATGCCATAGGGAGCAAGCAATAACTTCATGGCTTTGACATCCTCTATCGAGGTGCCACGGCGCTCAACAAAAGGAAAACTCTCAATCGCAAAATTGCCGACATGGTCCTTGCAGACCACCAATCGTTCTTTGAATGGTGGCAAGACCAGGGGCAGTACATTCTTACTGCAGGTATAGTTCGCATCAGTAATTTTGGTCACAACGCCGTCGCCGGCAAACATACAGATTGCCGTGCCAGTTTCATCATGTTTGGTTACAAGATTAACGAAACGGTGTTGCCCCATATCATGCAGGGCTTTCGTTATCTCAAACTGCGCCATAACATCGCGGTTCAACGCTGTGACGGTGACGTGCGGCGGGTATTGATGAAGGCGCTCAAGGCTAAAGTCGCTGTATAAGTCACAAAAGGGGCGGGGCTTTATATCGTTGATGGCCATACCGCTATCAAGTTGAGTTGCCTTAACGAGAGCAGTTTAGCGGAATGATTGGCTGTGTCCTAATTCTATAATAGTTTCAGGCTCACACTGGGTGCTTGCACCTACCATAAGCCTCTGGCACAGCTGCGCCATGAATTACCGCCATATTTACCATGCAGGCAATATTTGCGATGTCGTTAAGCACGTCACGCTGGTGGCATTGCTGGTACATATGCGGAAAAAATCGACGCCTTTCCTCGTGTTGGATACACATGCCGGTTGTGGCCGCTATGATCTGCAAGACCCTGCGGCGCTAAAAACTGGCGAGGCAGCTGCCGGCATCGGGCGACTGCTGACGCCGGATTTGGTGGAGCAGTTGCCGGATTATGCCGCGGTGCTGGCAGCTTACAATCCCGGCTTGTTGGATGGCGGCAAGCTGAATCCCAGCTTATGCCGAGCTTATCCCGGTTCACCGCTGCTCATTGCTGCCGGGCTTCGAGCGCAAGACCGCTTTGTCGGCTGCGAATTGCATCCAGAGGATTATGTCGCTTTGCGCCGCAATGTACCGCGTTTGCCGCGTCACCAGCTGCACCAGCGAGACGGATATGAAGCCATGCGGGCCTTTCTGCCGCCACCTGAAAAACGCGGTTTAGTGCTGATTGACCCGCCCTATGAGCTGCCAGATGAGTTTACCGTGCTTGCCGACAATCTTGCTGATGCTGTGCACCGCTGGCCGCAGGGCATGTTTGCGGTCTGGTATCCGTTAAAAGATCGATCGGCCGTGTGGCGCTTTCAGGAAAGTATGGCCAACAGCGGGGTGCGCAACCAATTGCTGCTAGAATTTACTTATGACAATTCTGCCACAACTCGCCTCTTTGGCAGTGGAATGTTAATAGTAAATCCGCCCTGGCAATTCGCTGAAATCATGGCGATTCATTACGGATATTTGCAAAAAGTGCTGGCCAGCTCTGCCGGGCAAACAAAAATTGCGTGGTTGGTGCAGGAATGATAGTCTCCCAGCCACATAAACTCAGGCTGGAGAAGGTCGGACATGGAAATTCTGTTTGCTGTAATCGCCGCCGGCGCCGCAATTTTGCTGGCCATGTCGGTCAAAACCGTGCGGCAGGGCGAAGAATGGACGGTTGAGCGCTTCGGCCGCTACACCAAAACCCTAAGCTCCGGCCTGCATTTCATCAATCCCATCACCCAACGTGTCGGCGCCAAGGTCAACATCATGGAGCGGGTGCTGGATGTGCCTACCCAGGAAGTGATTACGCGCGATAACGCCATGGTCACCGTGGACGGCGTGGTGTTCTACCAGGTGCTGGATGCTGCCAAGGCGACCTATGAAATCGCTAACCTCAAGATGGCTATTCTCAATCTCACGATGACCAATCTCCGCACTGTGGTCGGTTCCATGGAGCTGGATGAGTTGCTGTCTCAACGTGGCAAGATCAATACCCAGCTGCTGAGTGTGGTTGACTTGGCCACGCAGCCTTGGGGTGTGAAGGTCAACCGTATTGATATCCGCGATATTCAACCACCGCAGGAGATGATCACCAGCATGGGTCGGGTGATGGCTGCTGAGCGTCAACGCCGTGCCGTGGTGACGGAGGCGGAAGGTTTCCGTGAAGCTGCGATTAAAAAGGCGGAAGGTGAAAAGTCAGCCGCAATTCTTGCAGCTGAAGGTCGCAAGGAGGCCGCGTTCCGCGACGCGGAAGCTCGTGAACGTTCGGCGGAAGCAGAAGCGAAAGCGACAGAGATGGTGAATATGGCTGTAAGCAAGGGCGATGGCCGCGCCCTCAATTACTTCATCGCGCAACAATATGTTGGCGCGTTAAAAGCCTTTGCTAATTCGCCGAACCAGAAAATCTTGATGATGCCGGTGGAGGCCGCGGGCGTCATTGGCTCTATTGCGGGCATCGCAGAACTAGCGAAAGAAGCTATGGGCAAACCGTCCAATAATAATAGCGGTGAGCTCGACAAAGCCTATGCCGGTTCCAGCCGCATCCCCGCTCCTGCGAAGGATTGAGCATGACGATCGAACACGAAGGTTTCACACTGCTTTATTGG
>CAYOGS010000013.1:15332-16721 GCA_964403435.1 uncultured Rhodospirillales bacterium
ATTGGCATTGGGTTACTTTCGGACTCGTATTGATGGTGGCGGAGGCAATCGTTCCTGGTGCCGCACTACTTTTCATCGGCGCCTCTGCCTTGGCCACAGGCGTGGTGGCCTATGTCTTTCCGGGCATGGGCTGGGAATGGCAGTGCGTGCAGTTCGGCGTACTGTCCGTTATTTCGTTCATGATTTTCCGGCGTCTGTTCCGCCGCAACACTGTGCCGGGTCTTGATCCGATGCTTAACAAGCGCTTCTCGCGGTTGATTGGGCATGTGATCACGCTCGAAAGCCCAATCGTGAATGGCCAGGGACGCATCGCGGTCAATGACACCAGTATGCTCGTTGCAGGACCGGACTTACCAGCCGGCACCAAGGTGCGCATCACTGGTATTGAAGGCGCTGTGCTGGTGATTGAAGAAGTAAAAGGTTAATAGCCTTGCTTTATGTCCTGTAGCTTCGCTCGGGTTCCCAAAGGGACGTATTCCAAAAAAATGCCTGGCATGAAGAAAGTATGACTCAATTTGTCGTTCTTGAGCCTGAAGCCTACGATATCAAGTCAAATGCCTATCGCTAGCTGACGGAACAGCTAGTCTTCTCAATGATTGAAATGTCCCTGATATTCACGAAGCATTTGTGGGTCGATACCCTGGCCCAAAACAATCATAGGCAATATTTGGTTGGCTCTTTCAGCCAACCTAGCTGACGATACACTGCCAATTGTCGAAAAAGTGCCTATAGCCGAGCGCACAGCGCTGGGGGCGGTTGTGCGCAAATCCGCCATCAAAATAATGGTGCGGGCGGAGGGACTTGAACCCCCACGGGTTACCCCACAGGAACCTAAATCCTGCGCGTCTACCAGTTTCGCCACGCCCGCAGCGAGCCACGGTGTAACTCATCATTGACGGGCAATAAAGCGAAATGTCTCACTATAATTTCGCGGCGACGAAAGTGCCGGTAAACAGCACGGGTCCGGTGGGTTTGCCGGTGGGTGAACCACCCGTAGGTTCAAGACTGATAGCGAGCGTTGCTTTGCGAACGGCTTCCGCCGCCAGACCATGCAAATCGGCCTTCAGGCTCACAGTCTCTGGTCTGACCACACCCAGAGAGCGCGGCGCATCCAAGCCGTCAGCGATCAGCCACAGTTCGTAATCTTTGTCCGTCGGCGCCGCATTGCCGAGGGCCACAATTTTCAACTGCTGGGCCTGCTCGTCTAGACCAATCAGAAAGGCGGGTGGCGTTGCCTGCTGCTGGAGGCTAGCGACTAAGGTCGGTGCGATGGGAGCTGGTTGTTTCGAGCGCTCCTGACGTTCCAGGTAGAAATTGCCCCAACCGATGGCGGCCAACAAGAGGGAGGCGGCCGCAACGCGTTGCCAAAGCCTGAGTTGACCGCGCAAT
>CAYOGS010000014.1:0-694 GCA_964403435.1 uncultured Rhodospirillales bacterium
TCAATGCGACATCAGCGCCTTCCTGTGCCAGCTTGAGGGCAGTGGCGGCGCCGATGCCCCGTGCCCCGCCGGTGACCAGGGCAACCTTGTTAGCTAAACGCATATGACTCTCCTGAAATGATTGTGTGTTGACGACATTCAGCTAGGCGTCGCCCTGACGGTTTCAAGCAGCTAACGCCATGCAAACTTTAACGATCATACTTAGCTAGGATGCGGTCAGCCTTCCCAAGGATAGACCGTGTGGCAAACCGAGACTGGCACAGCACAGGCCTGGCAGATTGCACAAAATCCGATCAAAGCCTATCATTATTGCTTACCATCAGAACTTCTACGGCTCGCATGCGTTACTTCACTTACATGGCAGAACAAGCCTTCAAAACTTCTCCGGAAGGCGAGCGACTTTTCTATCAGGGCGGCCCGTGGTCGCGGCCCTATATCATACCGGATGAAGCGACCGAGCAAAGGTTATACAACAAGCAACTTTGGATGATGCGTGTACTGCTCGGCGGATTAATTTTCGGTCAGCCTATTCTCTTCAGCTACCTATCGGATTTACTAAATCAGCCTTTGGTGTTCCTGAGCTATTTTCTGGGTGTAATAGCGATATATTATCTTGCAGCAAAAGCTATATTCGCCAGTGATCTGCGTTCTCTCAAACGGCTATAGAAGCCGTTAGTAATCACCTAATTTTATG
>CAYOGS010000014.1:704-7294 GCA_964403435.1 uncultured Rhodospirillales bacterium
GCCGGCGGCGCTTTGATTATGGCGGATGGTGAAAACATTTTAATTGCGATGATTTGTATTGGCTTCTTTTCACTGACAGCCATGGCATGGGGCTATGCATTTTACCTGAAATTCAAGGGTTGACCGGCGTTAAGCATGGGCGCCCCCGCCTGGGACACCATCTTGTGAACCCAGGCGAGCAAAGGCGCCAACCCGCAACCTTACAACCCCGAAACTCTTTCTGTTACTTTGCCCTAGCATATTGCGCCGGCCAGGTAATGGCCGCACCCAGACTGCGCGCCGCCTGTTGCGGCCAGTAAGGATCGCGTAGCAGCGCGCGCGCCAAGAACACAGCGTCCGCGGCGCCTGAGGCCAGAATATCTTCCGCCAGCTGGGCTTCAGTGATGAGGCCAACAGCCCCTGTCGCGATATCAGCTTCTTTGCGAATGGCGGCGGCAAACGGCACCTGAAAACCTGGTGCGGCTGGGATCACAGCGTCCGGCACCAGCCCACCGGTCGAGCAGTCAATCAGGTCAATGCCTAAAGTCTTAAGCGCTTTTGCAAATTCTACCGACTGCGGCAAATCCCATCCACCGGATACCCAGTCTGTCGCCGAGATCCTGACGAACATCGGCATGTCCTGCGGCCATGCGGCGCGCAGCGCCGTCGCCACCCCGAGTGGAAAACGCATGCGATTCTCCAGACTGCCGCCATAGCTATCGGTGCGGCGATTGGTCAGCGGAGAGAGAAACTCATGCATTAAATAGCCATGCGCAGCATGCAACTCGATGACCGCGAAACCAGCGGCCAGAGCGCGGTGCGCTGCGGCCACGAAACTTTCCGTGATGGAATCAAGCCCTGTCTGGTTCAGTTCGGTTGGCACAGTGGAAGCCTGGGAAAAAGCCACTGCGCTGGGCGCTATCGGTTGCCACCCCTCTGGGTGCGTTGGCGGCAGTGGGGCGCCGCCCTGCCAGGGCAGGTCGGTGGAGGCCTTGCGACCGGCATGTGCGAGTTGTACCGCGGGCACCGCGCCCTGTGCGCGGATGAAGGATGTGATACGTTTGAAGGCGTCAGCCTGCGTGTCGTTCCACAAACCGGTATCGCCGTATGAAATCCGTCCTTCCGGGGTTACGGCCGTGGCCTCAACCATCACCAGACCGGCACCGCCCACCGCACGGCTGCCGAGATGCACCAGATGCCAATCATTTGGTACACCATCGGTCGCTGAATATTGGCACATCGGCGACACCCAGACGCGGTTACGGATGGTGATGCCGCGCAGCTGAAGCGGCATGAAGAGCTGTGCCATGGTCATGTTTCCTCAATATTTTCAAACACTGAGATAGCATGTGCGCCACCGCTTTCCACCCCTCGGTGGAAACCATCATAACGCCCATAGTTTACCTCAATGTCCAGCCTAGCCTCTTTGCCTGGTCCGCAGCAGTTTGACATGAAGATTTTGTTGTTGGGCGATCGTGTCGTCCGGTTGGGGTGGGAGGCGAGGGCGCAGCCTCTGCCTGCGCTACAGCCGGAGAGGGGGATAGCCAATGGCGCGGACATGGCGGCCGGTTTCAAGGCCAACGGGCGGCATCTCCGCCCAGCAATGCCCTGCCGGCTTTAAGCCGCGAGCGCTTTATAGATCGTGGCGAGCGCATGGGTCTCTTGGTTGACGGCGCGCAATGCGGCCAACGTCCGCTCCATCTGTGTTTGCTGCCCTGCCAGGTTAGCCACCAGTCTTTCGGTCTCGCGCCAGTACAACTCCCTCGCCTGGATGAGAGCAAAACAGCGCCCCGGCCGGATCAATGCATCGTCGAGGTCGCCGATATTCGGCAAGTTGGTGGAGAAGATGATTTTCCGCCCCTGCGCGCGCACCACGCCGTCAGCGATGGCGAGAAAACGATGCAGATGCTCATTGCCTTCGGCGCGTGGTCGCAGCAAATGGTCGGCGTCTTCCACCACGAAGGCATCATCGTAACCGGTGATGAATTTGACATAAATTTCATCATTCTCCAGTGCGCGCTTGTCTCCGGTATAGAGCGCCTGGGCCTCACCGCCATTACGCCGCGACAACGCACCAAGGATAGCGCGGATCAGCCGCGTCTTGCCGGTACCGGGTGGTCCTTGCAAAACCAGCACCGTTTCCGGCGCCGCGATGTAACGCGCGACAAAATCCTGCACACCGCCCTTGATTTCGGGATAGGCTTCGTCATGCAAAACATCATCAGCCATTTCCTCAATGCTAGCACTTTCCAACTCGTTCTTTCCGGATAGAAAATGCCAGTCAATCGAAAACATCGGTTCACGGATGCGCTGCGCCTCGACCAGTGACAAAACTTTCTGTTTTGCAGTCTCCGCCCGGTCAATGCTTTCTGCCCAAATGTTAAAGCGGCAAGAGCAATAATCCGCTTTGCGGCTGCCTTCCGCGGTTATGAACAATCCCGGCGCATCCAGGATGACGGTATGGGCTCCAACACGCTGTGCCGCCCAGCCAAGGTTGAGGGCAAAGTCGTCAAACAAAGCTTCCTGTTCACGCCGCGCGGCAAACCGCAGTGTGCGATGAACGGGATAGCGTGATACGCCAGCTTCTAATGCCTGCATCAGCCGCGTCTTGAGCAGAAAATCCGTCAGACCCCAAACATCGAGTGAGATACTGGGCTGGCAGTTGCGTTGTGTATTACTTTGCATAGCGTCCTCTTCATGACAGGGGCAGACCATAATGAAGTTGTCTATCCCTGGCAATCGGCGGACACCGCCGTTGCTTGCGGTTTGCCCTTAGAAACTCAGCCTTGGCTAGCTTTTCTGGCCTAGCACCTTATAATCCGTGTCTTGCGAGTAGGGGTATGGCGTGAAGATTTTATTCTTGGGTGATATTGTCGGCCGGTCGGGACGGGAAGCGGTGGCGAAGCATCTGCCAGCCCTGCGTGCCAGCCTGCAACCGGATGTGGTGATTGCGAATGGCGAAAACGCGGCCGCCGGCTTTGGCATCACGCGCAACATCGCGCTGGAGCTGTTGGCGCTCGGGGTGCATTGCGTTACCACGGGTAATCATGTGTGGGATCAGCGCGAATTACTCGGCCAGATTGACCAGGAGCCGAACCTGTTGCGGCCGCTGAACCTTACGGAAGGCGCACCGGGACGCGGACACACAATTGTGACGGCCGCGACCGGGCAGAAAATCCTCATCCTCAATGTCATCGGGCGCCTTTTCATGGAAGCGCATGACGACCCCTTCGGCGTGACGCAGAAGTTTCTCGCCGCCTACCGTTTAGGCCAGAGCGTGGCAGCGATCTTTGTGGATTTTCATGCCAAGGCGAGTTCGGAAAAAATGGCTTTTGGGCACTGGCTGGACGGCAAAGTCTCCGCCGTCGTCGGTACCCACACCCACGTGCCGACAGCGGACGCGCTCATTCTCCCTAACGGTACCGCCTATCAGACCGATGCGGGCATGTGCGGCGATTATGACAGCGTCATTGGCATGAAGAAGGACATTCCCATCGCCAAATTCACGCGCAAATTGCCGACCGATCGCCTCAGCCCCGCCGATGGCGAAGCGACGCTCTGCGGCTGTTTCATCGTCACGAACGATCAGACTGGCCTAGCGCAGTCCATCCGCCCTGTGCGTGTTGGCGGGCGGTTGATGAGGACGGAGTCATAATTGCGAAGCCACGCGAAATTTGTTTTGTGTTGAGTGATTGTCTTGTCCTAGTGAATATCCATGTCTGGATGTCGCAAGACACTGTTTTGCTGGGTGTGCTAAGCCCAGACTGCAAAGACTAGCCTCGGCGATCCTTGATGGCGTTCAGCGCGTAGCGCGGCGTAGCGAACAAATCGTGCTCTTTGACAATAACCGGCATTCCATCGGTCCGGATCAATATCGCCTTCTCTCAGTGGAGTCGGCGATATCTGATGAGCAGAAAGATGATTGCTAAGCGACCCCAAGTCAAAGTACGCAGCAAACTGCCTTGAACGAGTTCACGCCACCTTCTGCAGGCGCTTCTTCGCTGCTTTCAGCGCCGTCACGCCGGGCAGTTCCTTGCCTTCCAGCCACTCCAGGAAAGCGCCGCCTGCCGTGGAGACATAAGTGAGATTCTCGGTCTGCTGCGTCACCGCCAACGCCGCCACCGTCTCGCCGCCACCGGCCACTGAGGTGATGTGCTGTTCCTGCGTCAGCTTGGCCACTGCCAGCGCCACCTCGCGCGTGCCACGGTCAAAGGGCGGCACTTCGAAAACGCCCATCGGCCCGTTCCAGACGATGGTGCGGCACTTGGCCAGACTGGCGGCTAGCGCCGCCGTGCTGGCGGGGCCGACATCCAATATCATCTGCTCCGGCGGTACCGCATCGGCTGCCACCGTCAGCGCGGCGGCGCCCGGCTTGCATTCCGTGGCGATGACGACATCCTGCGGCAGGATGATGGTACAGCCGCGCGCGGCTGCCTTGGTCATAATGTCCTGTGCGGTCGGCAGCATCTCTGCCTCATAGAGGGATTTGCCGATTTGCTTGCCCTGCGCCGCCAAAAAGGTGTTGGCCATGCCGCCGCCCAGCGCCAGCACGTCCACGCGGTCAAGGAGATGGGTTAGCACGCCCAGCTTGGTGGAAACTTTGGCGCCGCCGACAATGGCCGCTACCGGCCGCTGCGGCATTTCCAGCGCCTTGGCCAGCGCGTCCAGCTCGGCCTGCATCAGGCGGCCGGCCACGGCTGGCAGCAGCTCCAGCAATCCCGCCGTGGAGGCGTGGGCGCGATGCGCGGCGGAGAAAGCATCCATCACCACGACGTCGCCCAGCTTGGCGAGGTCGGCGGCGAATTTGGGGTCGTTCGCTTCCTCTCCGCCATAAAAGCGTGTGTTTTCCAGCACCAGGACGCCGCCGGCCGGCACATCCTGCACGGCATTGGCGGCCACTGGGCCGACACAGTCAGTGGCGAAGGCCACAGGCTGGTTTAGAATTTTGCCCAACGCCGCCGCCACCGGCTGCAGGCTAAATTCCGCCACGGGCTTGCCATCGGGCCGGCCGAAATGGGAGAGGAGGATGATTTTCGCGCCTTTTTCCCGCAAATAATCCAAAGTGGGGCGCAGCCGCTCCAGGCGCGTCAGATCGGTGATCTTGCCGTGCTTAACCGGCACATTGAGATCGGCGCGCAATAATACGCGTTTGCCGGCTACCGTTACATCTTCCAGCGTCAGATAATCGCGCGCAAACATCTCATTTCCCCCGATGGTTAATATGGCGCTGAACCTAGCCAATGGCCGGAATCCCGACAAGCGCAATCTCGCCGCGGGTTACCGGCGCTGGCCGCGCGGTTAATATTTGACTCTTATCCACCGCATCCCCTATAAGGCCGGTTCGCAATGAATGGAGCAAACCAGTGAAACGCACTTATCAGCCCAGCAAGCTGGTACGCAAACGCCGTCATGGCTTCCGTGCCCGCATGGCCACCAAAAATGGCGCCAAGGTGGTGGCGCGTCGCCGCGCCCAGGGGCGCAAGCGCCTTTCGGCCTGAAGTCTGCACGGCGTTGCTGGTCATGACTGATGCCGCCGCGCTTGCTCCACTTCCGCCTGCTTTTGGCATTCTAAAAAAACGCCGGCAGTTTCTCGCCGCTGCCGCACATAAACGGTGCGCCACGCATGGGCTGGTGCTGCAGCGCCGGCCGCGCGACGATACCAGCCTTTTATTCGGCCTGACCGCCAGCAAACGTGTGGGCAATGCCGTGGCACGTAACCGCGCCAAAAGGCGGCTGCGTGTGCTGGCACGGGAAGTGCTGCCGGCTTGTGCCCGACCCGGTGATTATGTGCTGATCGCTAAAACAGAAACCATCACGCGCGACTTTACGCTGCTGCGCGGCGATTTGCTTTATGCCCTGAAAAAACTGGATGCACTACGGCGTGCTGCATGAGTAACCCGTTTGTCAAAGTGCTACGCGGCGGCATTATGGTCTATCGCTATGCCATTTCGCCGCTGCTCGGGCCACATTGCCGTTATACGCCGAGCTGTTCCGCCTACGCCTTGGAAGCCCTGACGCAACATGGGGCTTTACGCGGCTGCGGCTTTACGATACGCCGCATCTGCCGTTGCCATCCGTGGGGCGGCAGCGGTTATGACCCCGTGCCGCCGCGCTGCAAAGCCTTGGCCGGCAAGCCAGAATCGCCGTCCGTCACGCCTGTTACAGGAAGCATCGAGCATGAATAATTCCGGACCCAGCCAGAGCAATTTGTTCATGGCAGTCATTCTCTCCATGCTGATTTTATTCGGCTTTCATTATTTTTACGAGAAGCCGCGCGCCGAAGCCGCGCGCCGCGCCGCGGCACTAGCCGAAGCCAGCAAAGCCACCGACAAGACGGTGACGGAAATTGCGCCGGAACTGCCCAAGGATCGCGCCGAACTGATCGCCGCCACGGCGCGCTTGGCGATTGCCGGGCAGAATCTGCACGGTTCCATCAATCTAACCGGCGCACGCTTTGACGATCTCACATTGCCGCATTACCGCGAGACGGTGGCGCAAAACAGTCCACCAATCACACTGTTCTCGCCCGCCGGAGCCCCCCGCCCACATCCTGGTTATTACGCCGACCTCGGTTGGCTTTCCGATGCGTCGGTAGTGGTGCCGGATGAAAA
>CAYOGS010000014.1:7304-15480 GCA_964403435.1 uncultured Rhodospirillales bacterium
CGTGCACTCACCTCCGGCGGCGCGGCGACCCTGCGCTGGCAGAACGGCCAGGGGCTGCGCTTCGAGCGGCAGATCGCGCTGGACGATCATTTCATATTCACGGTGACTGATCGCGTGACGAATGATGGCGACCGGCCGGTGACCCTGCACCCTTATGCACGCCTCATGCACCAGACCAAGCCGTCTGCCGGTGATATCGGCTTCGGCCATGTCGGACCAATGGGCGTGTTCGAGGGCGGCGTACTACGCGAGCATAGCTATAGCAGTCTGGAAGAAAGCGTGGAGGCGACGGAAACCGGTGTTGGTGGTTGGCTCGGCTTCTCCGACAAATATTGGCTCTCAGCTCTCATTCCGAATCCCGACGAGAAAATCAATGCCACCTTCCGTTATGCCCGCACGCCGGAGCAGAAGCTGGAAGACGGACGCTATCAGGTGGATTTCCGTGGTACATCGCTGACTGTGCCCGCCAAAAGCAGCGCCGAACATCGTCGCCGGCTGTTCGTCGGCGCCAAGGAACTAAGTCTTTTGCGTGCCTATCGGGACGATCTCGCGATCGAAAAGTTTGAGTTGGCTGTGGATTTCGGCTGGTTCCGCATCCTGACCAAGCCATTGATGTGGCTGTTAGACTGGCTGAGTGCGGCGATTGGTCATGTTGGCCTCGCCATTTTGGTGCTGACTGTGATCGTCAAGCTGTTGGTGCTACCGCTTGGTATCCGCTCCTATCGCTCCATGGCGCGGATGAAGCAGTTGCAGCCGGAAATGGCGCGACTGCAAGAGCGCTTCAAGGATGATCGTCAGCGCTTCAGTATTGAAATGATGGAGCTTTATCGGCGGGAGAAAATTTCCCCGCTTTCGGGTTGTATGCCACTCTTGGCGCAATTGCCGATCTTTTTCGCGCTCTACAAGGTGCTGTTCATTGACATCACCATGCGTCATGCTCCGTTCTTCGGCTGGATTCATGATCTTTCGGCGCCGGACCCGACGACGATCTTCAACCTTTTCGGCTTACTGCCATTCACGCCACCCGGTTTTCTGCACGTCGGCGTCTGGCCGATCATGATGGGTGCCAGCATGTTCTATTTACAGAAGATGAGCCCACAGCCGCCTGACCCAGTGCAGGCCCAGGTTATCAAGTGGATGCCTGTGATGTTCACCTTCATGCTGGCGCCAACCATGGCCTCAGGTCTTATCATCTATTGGACGTGGAGCAATATCATCTCCATAGCTCAGCAATATTTGATTTTCCGCCGCATGGCGAAGCATTAATGGCCACGCGTGCCGATGCTTTTTTTACTGGCGGATGCGTCTTTGCGTATGGTGCGGCGCAGCCGGCTATGCTGCCTCTCCCGCATCTTCCGGAATTTGTGTTCATCGGCCGCTCTAATGCCGGCAAATCTTCTCTGATGAATGCGCTGACAGGTCAAAGTCGGCTAGCCCATGTTTCTTCCACGCCCGGGCGGACGCAGCAGCTTAATTTCTTCCGGCTGCAAGACCGGTGTTATCTGGTCGATGTGCCAGGCTATGGTTATGCCAAAGCACCCAAAAACAAAGTGGCTGGCTGGCAAGGCACGCTCAAGCACTATCTGCGTACACGCACCGTGCTAAAGCGCTGTTTCGTTCTGATTGATGCACGGCACGGCATCATCGGGACGGATGAGACAATGCTGGAAGAACTCGATCGTGCCGCACAGCTCTATCAAATTGTTTTGACGAAAAGCGATGCCATAGCAGCTGCGGACTTGCCGGCTTTGCTCGTGCAAACCGGCGTGAAGTTGAAGCGTCACCCGGCAGCATATGAAGACATTCTCGTCACCAGTAGTCAGGCGGGGCAAGGCATCAGCGCCTTGCGGAGTGTGATTTTTGGTCTGCTTAAGAGTTAGGGACAGCGGAACCAAAATTTGGCAATTATTTACATTATTATTCTCATGCGCCGCAATAATGTTACCCGCTTCTGACTGATATGATTACGAAATTATTCTTTGATTAATTTCCTTCATGACAAGCCCGGCAAAAAGCGCAATTGTCGTCGGTGAGACTATAACCTGATCCCTAAGGAGAATAACAATGGGCCATATGGAAAAGCGCGTCGTGCCTGCTATCGCGGCGATGGCTGCAGCGGCTGTGATGATTCTTTCGCCAGCGAATGCCAACGCACAACAAGCTGCAGCTCCACAGGCGCAGACTGAGACTGCTGGATCGAAAGTTGGCAATTTTTTCCGCAAGGCCATCAAGCAGGCCGACGCGGCCATTCAACAAGGCACAACCGGTGCTCAGGCTGCCGTTGATGGTGTTAATGGGGCCCATGCTGCCGTGAACAGCAATACAGTGCGTGGCCGCATGGTCCAACAAAACGGCTCGACCGTAACTTGCTTTAACGGAATTGAAGCTTGCTATATCGGACCGGCGAACATGACCAATCCTGGCCAAGCCACCGGTACGCCGTTGATGGTCATTTCCCGTGATGGACGTGCGCTGCCCAACAATGCTGACCGTTTGGCCGAAGCTGGCGTGATTGTAATGCCGCCTGCAGCGGGCGGTGGCAACCCGGGGACGGGTCGTGCCGACACCGGCTATCGTGACGGACTTGGTTGCACGGATCCGAGCTGGACGAGCGACGAAATCGTCCGCCGTCGCCGCGAGATTATGGAATGCCAGTCTGACCAAATTACTGAAAGAGCATACCAGCGCGACTTAGCACGTCGCCAACAGCGTGACGCTGCCGCTGGCACAGCAACGACACCATCAGCCGCAGCAAATCCCACCGCTGTTGATCCACGAATTACACAGATACAAAACCAAGCTGCGGCTGGTTTCGCTGCGATTCTGCAGCAAGCCAATGTGAAGCCTAAATAGTTTGCAAAGTATCTTTGCTGCTAAACGAAACGGCTCCTTCGGGAGCCGTTTTTTTTGCCATCCAATCCTAAACTTAGATTTCTTCCTCAAGCTTGCCATAATTTGGAACGATAAACTCAGAATCAGCATATACTCATGCCACGCACCGCCGAGTAAGAGGGTTGTTCATGTTAAATCGCCGCCACGTTATCTGCCCAGTTAGAATCGTTTCCTTGGGATTGATTCTCTGTCTGTTCACCTCCTATTCCGGCACAGCTCGAGCAGATTTTCTGGATGCGCTCGGCGACGGCTTGAACGAAATTGGTAATGCTGTTGGCGATGCTGTTACGGAAGGTGTGAAAGGCGGCACTGCGATCACTACCGGTAAATCCAAGATCAAAGCGCAATACCGCCTCAATGGGCAGACCCTGACCTGCTTTGACGGTATCAAAACGGCCTATATTTTGCCGCGTGGCGCCACCAGCCCCGGCGCTCCCGGCACACGCGTCACGCCGTATGACTGCAATAAAATCTCCAATATCGATGATGTCATAGTCTTGCCGCCAGCTGGCGGCGGCGCGAGTGCTGCGGCCGATACGGGCTATAGTGATGGACTGGGGTGCACCGATCCGAGCTGGACGAAAGATGAAATTATTAGTCGCCGCCGCGAAATCATGGAATGTCAGTCCGATCAAATTACCGAACGTGCTTACCAACGCGATTTAGCGCGCCGCCGTAAGGCGAGTCGGGCGCCGGAAGATGGCGGCGGGGGAGCAGCGGGCAGCGATCCCGAGATTGAAAACATCAAACAAAATGCCCAGCAAGGTTTTGACAAAATTCAAGCGCAAGTTGCGCGCGATGCTGCGGCTGCGAAGGCGGCACAGCGCCGCGCCCGCGCCGCTGGTGGGGAATAATCCACAAAGTGCCCAGTCCCCTGATGATGGTTAATCTGTAGTTCTGGGGATGTCTTTCCAGAGGTTTCTGTTTGGTTCTCTGGCATTTTAGAGCGCAAGTAATGATGTAGTAGACGCAGTTCTTATCCAAACCGTATAAACCTTGATGACCGGATCATCTTAACCGCACAAGGATGTCGTATGGATAAGGTTGCCACTTCTTCCTTAAAAGAATGTGCTGGAGAACTAACTGTGCCCAGACGCCACCCTCTATTGACGGCTGCTTTGCTGCTGGGGCTTGCTGTTGGTGCGACCGGTTGTGCTGTTCGAATCAATAAACACGGCAATTACGGCGGCCCCTATGACCATACCGAAGTTGTCCTGGGTGGTGGGCCGGCTGTTGGTCGAGTTCTAGACAAGATCCAGCAATCTGGCATACCGGTTCTCAATGGCGCTGCTGCACAACTTAACCAGCAGCGTGCTTATGTTGATGCAGAAGGCCGCACTGTCTTGATGGTGCCGAAGCAAGTGCCCACGATGTTCTGCGGTGATCCCGATCATCTGGGGCGTGCGAGCACAAACTGCACAGATCCTGGCCCGCCGCCTAACGCCGGTTTCTACCAGCAGGTGGCACCAGACTCGGCACGCGTGATTTGCCCTGAAGGCGCGCGGTTAGTGACGGCCGTTGACAGAAGCTCGCCCAACAAAACCACTTACTTAGTATGTCAGACCGGCCAGGGTGGCATGGTTTCTGCCGGACTTGAAGTTAATGGGATAAAGTATTGGCTGCAGCCTCCACCCGGAGTGGCCGCCACACCGAACAGCTTTGGCGCTTTTGATGTGGAAAAGGTGCGCCAAAAACAGTTCTCTACTGCTGGTGTATGGCTGAACAACACTCCATAATTTTGTCATACTTATTGATTAGACAGCGAGGTCGGTGATGAGCGGTGAGGGTATAATGGGAAATATGCGAGCGGCTGCCTTGGCGCTTTGCGCTGCGACTGTGGTTCTAGCCGGCTGTGCTACGCCGTTGCTCCAGGTGGATGTGCATAATTCTCAGCCGATTCCACCACCACCCCGCAATGCAGGTATCCCGCCGCTGGTGAGTAGCACGGGACAGGTTTTGACCGAAAACCCGAACACGCAGGCCGGCCAGATCTATCGCGCGCCGACCGTTGAACCTGGCGCCGTCACGCAGGACGGGTACCGTATTGCACGCTATCCTGTTCCCGGCACCGAAACGCTTTCCATCACCCTGCTGACCAAGCAGGAAGGCCCCTATGCAACGGTCTATGCCTGCGTACCGGGTGACCAGGTGATTACTGTCAACTCTAAACCCAACTCCTGGGTATCTGTTAACTCGGACAAGACCCAGTGTGTCAGCTTGGCCAATGACCAATCAGGCGCAGTGCGTTACGATCCCATTCGTTTGCCGGATCGTTCCGTCCCCGTTATCAATGGCATGCCGCAAAATCCTTATGCCTCAGTTGATGGCGTGCAATATCTCGTCAATCAGCGAACCTTTGATCGTGATGAGCGCTTGGGGCGCCAAGAGCGTCTGCCGCTGGCAGTCCTGCCAGATGGCCGCAGCACCGGTCAGGGAATTCCCGTTCTGATGCCTGAGCATCCCGGCCGCGTGATCAGCAAGAATGTCGTACGCTCACTCGTTATTACGCGCGGCGGCGCACGTCTGGAAGATCCGCGCTGATCTGCCGAGATTTGTTGAACACGCCGAAAAGTGAACGGATTGAGCATGGTCTTGGCTGTTCTGCGGACCGGCTAATGAAGAGACGTGCTGCTTAAGCTGAGGCCTGTTCTATGACGCGCCGCAAGCTAGTCTCAATGCTCTGCGCCGCTCTGATCTCGGCGATTGCCAAAATATCCTGCTGGCGGATTTGCTCGATGAATTCCGGCGAGCAGGTGATTTGGATTTGCCCGAACATGGTCACCTCGAGGGCTGAGAGCTGATCCTGTTGGTCTCTTTCTGCCGTCCATTCCTGCAGCAAACCTACAAACTCAAAAGCGGCCGCACGTCGCGCCTGACGCTGCAGCGTAAAGGGGCCGACTGGCAAACGCTGCGGCTGCAGCACGATGAAATAGCGGTAATGATCCATGTTCGTTGCCGTGCTGTTGGGCATCAGCCTATCTTGTGTTATCGTTCCGGCCATGCATCAAATTGCGCCTAAGATCTTTAAGCGGCGATTAACGCTATTCGACCTATCCACAACTATTCCTGCTTTCGCGGCGCACCATTTTTTGCGCTGCGCAATCATGCTACAACATGAAGTATCGCCGATATCCGATTAATCGCGCTTGGTTTCCGCTGTTTCTTCCAGCAGCATTTTACGCGACAATTTGCCGATCTGAGTTTTCGGCAGCGGGCGATCGCGGAAATCAATTTGTTTCGGAAGCTCGATCGGCGAGAGTTTGTCTTTGAGGAAAGTCAGCAATTCGTCCTTCGTCAAAGCCTGGCTTGAGCGCAGCTTGATGAAGGCCTTGACCGTTTGGCCACGATACTCATCCGGCACGCCGGCCACCACGCATTCCTCCACGGCGGGATGCTGATAGATGGCTTCTTCCACAACGCGCGGATAGACCTTGAACCCGCCGGCCGCGATCATATCCTTGATGCGGTCAGTGATGAAGGTATAGCCGTCGTTGTCCATATGCCCGACATCACCAGTATGCAGTCGTATGCCCTGCGGTGTGGGCTGCAACACCAACGCAGTTTCTGCCGCGTTGTTCCAGTAACTGGACATCACCTGCGGGCCGCGAATACACACTTCACCGCGTTCGCCTGCCGGTAACGGCGTCGAGTGGTCTTCCAGGCTAACAATTTCGATGACGGTCCCGGGCAAGGGCAAGCCGATGGAGCCGGGCTTGTTGGCGCCAACGGTCGGGTTGGCGCAGGCCACTGGCGAGGTCTCACTCAAGCCATAACCCTCGACCAGCACGCAGCCGGTCAGTTTTTCGAAGTCGCGTTTGACTTCGACCGGCAGTGCCGCCCCGCCGGAGATGCAGAAGCGAATGGAGGACAGGTCAAAACTACCTAAATCCTTGAACTGGTTGATCGCGGTATAGATGGTCGGCACGGCCGGAAAGAGCGTGATTTTTTTCGCTGCAATGATTTTCACCACCTGCTTCAAATCAAAACGCGGCAGCATGACGATTTCGGCACCGATCCGCAGTCCGACATTCAAGACGCAGGTCAACGCGAAAACGTGGAAGAACGGCAGCACACCCAGCATCCGCTCTTCCCCCAGGCGGAATTGCGGAAACCACAGGCTGGACTGCTGGGCGTTGATCGTCAGATTGGCATGCGTCAGCACCGCGCCTTTCGGCACCCCAGTGGTGCCGCCGGTATATTGCAGCACGGCGACATCTGTCATCGGCTCGATTGCCACGGGCTGCGGCTTACCGTCATTGGCGATAAGCTGGTGGAACGGTACATGCCGCGCGTCGTGCGGCACCGCGGCCAGCTCCTTGTAGCGCAGGAGCGGAAACAGCAATGCCTTTAGCGGCGGCAATATGTCGGCCATGCGGCAAACGATAATGCGCTCCAACCCGGCCTGGTCGAACATTTTGGCCAGCTTGTCATAGAGGACCTGCAAATCCAGCGTCACCATCAGCTTGCAGCCGCTGTCCTTGATCTGTTTGGCGACTTCCTGTTCGGCATAGAGCGGGTTAAAATTCACCACCACGCCGCCGATTTGCAGAACCGCCAGATAGATAATGACGTAATACGGTGTATTGGGCAGAAACAGGCCGACGCGGCTGCCCTTGGTGACGCCGATTTGCTGCAGGCCCTTCGAAGCCTGCGCCACCAGCTGCGCCACTTCGGCATACGTGTAACGTTTATCCAAAAATTCCAGGCAGGGATTTGTACCAAATTTATCCACTGCCGCTCCGAACATGGCGCCAACGCTCATCGGCTCCAGCTTGGCATGCCAGTCAACGCCGGGGGGATAATGCGCGAGCCAGGGATGGTTCATTTGGCACACTGTGTGCGGGTGACGGTTGGAGAAGGTGAGGTCGCCACGACAGAAGCTGCTGGCGCATCAACGGTGTGAATGACCGTGAGGCAGTTATCCTTTCCCGAGGCGGGTAGATTTACCAGAAAGACCTTCCCATCCGGCGCGCTCACCGCATGGGGCTTGCCGCGCTCTCGTGTTAGGCGGCTCACAATCTCGCGCATCTCGAACAAAGTGCCGGCGAAGCTGGGCATCTCGAGCAACATAATTTCCTTCGGAGGATTTGCCTGTTGCCGTAAAACATTTTGCAGGGGCGCGTTCACTTTAGCCAACGCGGTTGGCCTGAACTTGTCAGCGAATGGCTCGGCTGCGGCGGCACTGGCCAGCGCCGCACCAAGAGCAACCGGAAAAGGCTGAGAAAAAATCATGTCGCGTTCAGGCACCATCAAGTGACAGGCGTGACAGGCCTCGCGCTCGTCC
>CAYOGS010000015.1:0-14629 GCA_964403435.1 uncultured Rhodospirillales bacterium
CTACAAATGTGTTTCGTTTGCTCTTCTGGTGAGTTAGCTGCGCAGCCACGCCAGCCGGATGCCCTCTCGCTGCTCGGTGTGGTGCTTGAGGCTTTAGGGGAGCCGCAGCAAGCCGTGGGCTATATTCGCAAAGCGGTGGCCTTAGACCCCAAGGCACCATTATTTCGGTTGCATCTGGGCAATGCCTTGCAGGCGGCGGGCGACGTGTCGAACGCGGCTGTTGAGTTCCGCGCCGCTGTCCGCTTGCAGCCGCAACTGGCCGAGGCGCAATATAATCTCGGCAATGCCCTGCGCCTGTTGGACGATAAGACAGGCGCGATCGCTGCCTATCGTGCCTGTTTGGCGCAGGCGCCGCAGGCGCATGAGGCGGCAGTCAATCTGGCACTGCTGGTTTCCGCGCAGGGCGGCTATGACGAGGCCTTCGCTCTGCTGGAAAAAGTGCTTGTTGTGCAGCCACAACATCTCCTGGCGCGCGTGACCTATGCGAACATTGCGGATGAAGCGCAGCGTTATGATATTTCATTCCGTGAAGCGCAAGCCGCGATCCGGATTGATCCAGCCAATCCGGACGCACTCTTCGCGCTGGCGCTGGCGCAAAGCCGCCAGCCAAATGAGGCGGCGGCCTGCCACACCTATCGCCAGCTGGTGACCGTCAAGCCGGATCATTATGCCGCTTGGGATAATCTAGCGCAGCTGGAGCAAGCCTTCGCGCATCATGCCGAGGCGGAGCAGGCTTATCAACGCGCTTTGGCGCTGGCACCGGACGACCCGACCATCAACTATCACTGCGCCCTGTTTGATTTGTTGCATGGCCGCCTGGCGCAAGGTTTCGCCGGTTATGAGTGGCGCTTTCAGGCAGTCAAGAAGCTTAAGCGCATTCCACACCCCACAGCGCCGCTATGGGATGGCTCAGATCCGCGCGGCAAGACTATTTTGGTGGTAGACGAGCAAGGCTTCGGCGACAGCATCATGTTCTGCCGCTATCTACCTGTCCTACGTGGTCTTGGCGCACGTGTCGTCTATGCCTGCCGAACGCCTCTCCAGGCACTGCTGCGCGGCCACTGGGATGGCGCGGATGAATACGTGCTGCTGACCGAAGCCGTAACGACTCCCTGCGATGCTTTTGCCATGATGATGGATCTGCCACATCTGCTGCGCGTGATAAAAGGCGATGCCGACCATTTTATTCCTGCGGCTATGCCCTATCTTCCCGTGCCGTTCGGCGAGGTGCCGGCCCCACTGGCTACGGCGACGCGGCTGAAAGTTGGTGTTGCCTGGGCTGGTAACCGCGACCACAAGCATGATTTCCGCCGCTCCATTCCGTTTGATGTTTTCGTGGCGCTGTTTGGTGTGGCGGGCGTGCAGTTTTATAACCTGCTGCGGCCAGCAGATTTGCGCGGCGATGAAGCCACACGTTTTGCGGACCTCGGTATCGTTGATCTCGGCGCGCAAATCACGGACTTTGCCGCGACCGCACGCTGCATGGCGGCATTGGATTTGGTTATCGCGGTGGACACTTCGACCGTCCACCTGGCCGGCGCGTTGGGCAAGCCAGTCTGGGTGCTACTGCCTCTGGGGCCGGACTGGCGCTGGCAAACCGGACGCACCGACAGCCCCTGGTATCAGACCGCGCGGCTCTATCGTCAGAATAGTTACAGTGATTGGGCAACGGTGTTACAGCAGGTGCGGCAGGATGTTGCCGCTCTAGCAGCCACGCGCGGCTGATTTGCGGCGCTAGTCAGACTGCGCTACAATCATGAATCGATCAAAAGGAATATCGCCATGCGCAAACGTCCTTCTTCGCCGCTCGGCGTGCGGCTCAATGTTGTGTTCGGCCTCCTGGCGGTCGCCGCATTGGCCGGCTATGGACTGTATGCCTGGCAAGCAAAATGGCGCGTGGCACAGGCGCGGCAGTATGAACGCGAATCCCTGGTTAATTCCGGCAATGGCGACGCAACGACCGTGGGCGGGTCGTTCACTCTCGTCAACCATGACGGTAAGGCGGTGACCGAAAAAGATTTTGCCGGGAAATATCTGCTCGTCACCTTTGGCTTTACCTACTGCCCGGATGTCTGCCCCACGAAGCTGCAGGATATGTCGCTGACGCTGGATGAGCTGGGAACAGATGCGCAATGGGTGCAGCCGGTCTTTATCAGCATTGACCCGCAGCGCGATACACCAGAGCAGATGAAAGGCTATGTCTCGCTCTATCACAATGCCATCATTGGCCTCACCGGCACGCCGGAGCAAATCGCGAGCACCGCCAAGACCTTCAAAGTCTATTACAAGCGCGGCGAAGATGTGGGCGACGGTAATTATATGATGGATCATTCCACCGCCATCTATCTGCTAGGTCAGGATAGCAAGGTGTTGGATGTCTTCGCCGAAGGTACAACTCCAGAGGCCATGGCCGCCGCAATCAAGACCTATCTGCATAAGTGATGCTCTAACACGAAAAACAATGACTGCCGATCTGATTGCAGAACTAAGTCAGGGAAAATCCTATCTGCGTTTCGTCATTACGCGCCGCGACCCGGATTCCGGGCGGCGTCAGGGGCTGTTCCAAGCTTGTTTCGGCCTGCGCGATCAGGGCAAGCTTGACCATATTGAGGCACGAATTCTTGCCGATGCACTCTGTTGGTTTAACGAAGAGCTGGCACGACCAGAACGGTTAGCCAAAGCGCGCCGTCCGCACGCCAAGCCCGTCGCGCTCAGCTGGTTTAGGCGCGAAGCCGAACAACATATTCTGAAAATGCTCAAGCTCGTCTATCTGCTGGAAGCGCATCATTGCAAAGTGCATGTGCTTACTACCGACCGCCCGGGTTATGTGGTATATGAAGATGCTCACCAAATCGTCGCCGAACCTTATGCCGATACGCCAACTTAACGAATCGGCATGCGGCTTATTGAAGCCCGAACAGCAAAGAGGACTCCACACCATGAATCATGATCAATTCTGGGATCTCATTGCTCAATCACGGCATGATACCGCGGATGATATCGAGGAGCAGTGTGACGCATTAACCGAACTGCTCTCCAGCCTGACTCGTGAAGAATTAATCGCCTTCGATGCGCTCTATCATGACCGGTTGGATCAGGCCTATCACTGGGATTTATGGGCAGCAGCTTATATCCTCAATGACGGTTGTTCCGATGACGGGTTTGAGTATTTCCGAGACTGGCTCATCGCTCAGGGGCGCGAGGCCTACGAAACCGCGTTGCGGCAACCTGAATCGCTGGCTGATATTGCCGAGCCATACGCTTGTGAGGCCGAAGATTTTCGCTATGTCGTGGCTGATGTCTATGCGGAAAAATTTGGCGGCGATCTACCCTTTTCCGAACGGGCCCCCGCCATCATCCAAGGTGAAGAGTGGGACGAGGCCATCGTTGATAGCAAATATCCGAAACTGTCAGCCTTGATGGCTGCAGCTTAAGTACGCCCATAGGTGCCGGTGGTGAAAGCCTAAGCATGGCAGTTTTTCCTTGGCGTGGACGAGCGATGAAGTCCCGTAATGCCACAGAGCCATTTGATGGCTTAGCCCAGCGTCTTGCCGTGCACCGTATTGCAAATGAAGGCGGCATCGGCTGGCCGTACGAGATTGCCGACCTTCCGTCCATCTCCCATCAGCACATAGTCAAGAGCCGATGTCCTGCCATCGGCTCCATCAGCAATTTGCGGGTGGCGATACAGCACACCAGAAACCGCCAGCCCACTTCTGCGCACAATAAAGCTCTCTGAATTGATCGATGTTGTCAGTTCCGCCGCAACAACAAGTATTCCGATGGCATAGTGCTGGCTCTGCGTCACCGGGGCACGAGAAGTCACGCCAAATTGGTCGCTAATCGTTCCGTCTTCAATTGTGAGAAAAACATCTTGTCCAGGTTCGTGCCGCTTGTCAGCCTTGATTTGCTCCTTGCGAAATCAACAAGAACCATGAGCCGCACGTTGTTGAAGAGAATTGGGAGCGATCTCTATGCCAAATCTGCAAAACCGGTGAGAATAACAAGCTTTACCAAAACGTGAGGGGGTCGGCCTGGTAGCCCTTAAGTCCATGAGCGGCCAAAAGGCTTCAGCAAATCAGCCGGCGCGAAAAGAAAATGCAGAACACGTCGCGGCCGTCGACTGATGGCTTTTGACGAAGCGTGCAACAGTAATGGCCGCATCACCATGGCTGCACCTGCCGGCACGACGCACAGCTTTTCGTGATAACGCTGTCGCAGGGTTTGTATCGCAGCATCGTCGAGTCGGCCATGTCGATGCGACCGAGGCACCACCCGCAAAGCGCCATTATCCGCCGCTGCATCGTCAAGCTGTAGACGCACAACCGAAATCTGTTCCAGCAGCTCGGCCGGCGGCTGGGCGAAAAGTTGTCCTTCCTTTTCTGACCATCCTTTAAAGGCCGGATGCGCCAAGCCTGTCGCCATCGGCAGGCTCAAATCCTGATGCCAAGGCACCAGCCAGTTTTTTTCCGCCGATTTCTCGAAGAACGTGCACTGCACGGCCATCGCCGTCACCGGCAGCAAGGGGGCAAGCCCCGGATGTCGTAATAACCTTTGTGCCAAAGCCGTGCACCAAGGATAGCGTAGCAAGCCTCGCGTACCGACACTTTGGGTCAGCCGCGCCGTCTTACGGTGCAACGCCGCGCAGGTAACCGGCAACAGCAGAGGTGGCGTGATGGCATAGCCACATGTGTGGAAGTGTTCTGAGAGTGTCATCGCAAACGATCAACAATACAGCGATGTAATATTATGGCGCAGTCTCAAGCGTTACCATTTTGCCTGGCGCGGTCAAGTAGGTAGCTGGGATCACGCTGCCAGGTTTCGATGAGTTGCTGCGCCACCGGCTGGTTGAGGCGGTCAAAGGCCAGCAGTGCGTTGTTGAGTTCACGCGGCGGCACGATTTGTTCGTCTGCCCGAGCGCCACGGGAGAGTAGGAATACGGAAACGAACTGCGCTTTTTCCATGCCCAACGCGCGGCAAGCCACGGCCAGGGAACGGCCACCCATTTCCCGCACGATAATGTCGGCCAATTCGAGCGACAATCCTGTCACGCGACCGAGCATGATGCTGAAGAGCCTGAAATGGCCGAGGCGAAGAATCTGTACCAGGCATTTGGGCGATTTGATGTCGCGCTGCATCAGCCAATCGGCCACTTGCTGCATCACCTGGTCTTCGTTCTTATCAAGCGCATACCGTGCCAGGAGATCATCAACCGTCTGCTCCAGAGAGTGGTCAATCTGACCGACCTCCACGCCGAAGCGCTGCAGCGCGAAGCGCCGCAATTCAGGTGCCACCCACCAATAGAGCTGGCTGGCATTCTCCTTGCTCATATCCGGCCGCTCCAGCAGCGGCTGGCACAGTTTTTCCGCGAAGCGCGCGGCCTGCACCATGGCGCTCATGGCCTTGGGCGATAGCTTTGCGCCTAGGTTCTCTGCCAGGTTGAGCATGACATCAATATCGCCGGTCACGACCAGTGCGTCAGCCAAAGCTTCGCTCACACTGTCGCGGACTGCGATTGTGCGGGCATGATCCAGCCCCTGAGTGGCGATTAGGGAAATCAGGTCGGAATCAGTCAAAATCGGCGAGCTGCGCAACACCGATCGCGCTACGGCGATGTCGTCATGCGCCAGAGTGAGAATGAGTTTACGCGGCGCGGTAGCGGAAGGTGCCACGCGTTCCGCCAATTGTTGGCGCACATTCGTCTGCGCATTGGCCACCAGCGCGTCCACGATTTCATTGACGAGATATTGTTCGCGTGCCTCCATGGCGATGTCCTGGCGGCTGAACAAATCCACAAGTTCGGTCACCAGCTGCAGGCGCCCGTTTTCGCTGCTGTCATGCGCCAGAGTGAGCAGGCGCCCTACCATTTGTTGCGGCATCATGCTACTCATGCTTGCCAACAGCGCTCCTTGGTTAAGCCCGGTTAACCTTGTCATTGCGACCACCGAACTAAGCACGGAAAGCTTAAGTTTTTCTTCACGGCGACTATGCGAAACTGGCTTTTCACCCGTGAGACGAGACTATGCAGGTCAATAGCCCGCCAACTGTCCCGCTGCCTAACCTGGCTGCTCTGCCGGCACAACCCGTGCGCCAACTGGTGCAACCACCTGCTGCGCCGGTTATCACACCGCGGGCCATTGATTCCGGTGAGCAAGGCCAGAAAGGCCAGACCACCAGCAGTGCTACGCAGAAACCCAATGTGCAGACGCGCTCGACGGCCAGCAAAAACACAGGCCGAGGCAGCCAGCTGGATGTTCTGGTATAGTAGCTGCAGCCATGAATGTGCACATCGCATCATCATTGAATTATATATAGTCTAAATTCGAAACTAAATCATTTAAAAATAAGTAAAATAATTGTTAATGCGGCAGGATGTCGCTGACGATTGCTTTACCATCTTTTCTCGCGGCAGCCTGGGCATTTTCTGCTATCAGAGGCGCTTGATCCACAGAGCGCCGCAGTAAAGCCATGACAAGATTACGTTTTCCTCTGCGCCTCGGCACGCGCAACAGCAAATTGGCGCTATGCCAGGCAGCGATTTTGCGCGACGCTCTGTTGGATGCGAATGAGGTTTTGCGTGGTGACCAAATCGAAATCGTGCCCATGCACAGCGCCGGTGATTGGCGCCCTGATCAAAAAGAGCAAAATTTTGCCGCGCTTGGCGGCACCAAAGGTCTATTCGCCAAAGAACTAGAGGCTGCGCTGCAAGATGAGCGCATTGACCTGGCCGTGCATAGCGCGAAGGATTTGGAAACGGTGCTGGCACCGGGCCTGCAACTCACCGCATTCCTGCCACGGGCAGACACGCGCGATGCCTTTGTGGCCTACGCGGTACAGCGCCCACAAGATTTGCCGCCTGGTGCCAAGGTGGGCACCTCCAGTCTGCGCCGAGCGGCGCAGCTGCTGCATTTACGCCCCGATCTTGTAATCAGCCCGCTGCGCGGCAATGTTGATACGCGTCTCCGTAAATTACAAGATGGGCAGGTGGATGCCACCCTGCTGGCCTGCTGCGGGCTGCAGCGCTTGAACATCACCGGCGACCATATTCATCCATTGCCGGAAAACGTGATGCTGCCAGCAGTGGCGCAAGGCGCACTGGCGGTGGAAACCCGCAGCTCTGATACCGCTCTCAATCACCTGCTGCAGGCGATCAATTGTCAGCAAACCCAAACCTGTGTGACCTTAGAGCGCTTATTCTTGCATCATCTCAATGGATCCTGCCGGACGCCGGTTGCTGGCCTAGCCACTCCGCGTGCCGAAGGTGGCCATAATTTCTCTGCGCTAGTAGCCCTGCCGAACGGTCAGCAATTGCAGCGCCGAGATCTCGTGCTGTCGGCGGCGACGGCGACGGAGCAAATCGCCGCACTAGCCGCCGAATGGCGTTCGGTGCTGCCGCCTGAGCTATTGACTTGATGCACGGACGCGTGCTGATCACACGGCCGCTAGCGGCAGCTCAAGCCTGGCGCACTGTACTGGCCTTGCGTGGCATTGGCAGCATGATCGAGCCGCTGCTAAGTTACCAAGCCATACAGAGCTCCTTTCCGTCAATACACCTTCAGGCAGCGATATTCACCAGCATAGCCGGCGTGCACTATCTCCCTTATGCTGCCTTGCCAGCAGGTTGGCAGGACTGGCCATGTTATTGCGTCGGCCAGGCCACAGCGCGCGCAGCGCGGCAACAAGGCTGGCGTTGTGCCGCAGCGCGCGGCGCGAATGCGGCTGAACTGGCCGCCTGGGTTGCACAGGTCACGACGCCGACTCACGGAGCTTTGCTATGGCCGTGCGGTGCGCACCGCCGTCCTGAACCGCAGGCGGGATTGCAGGGACAGGGCTTTGTGGTGCTGCCTTGGGTCGTGTATGATGCGGTGGCGCAAGACCGGCTGAGTCAAAACCTGCAAAACGCCTTGCGCCGCTCGCATCTGGCTGCTGTGCTGCTAACCTCAGAGCGGAGCGCGCGCATTTTTGGCAATCTGCTGCGGCAGGCTGAATTGCTGGAGAGCTGCCGTGCCATGTCTGCCTTCTGTCTGAGTCCGGCTGTCGCCGCTGCCACGGCCGACCTGCCCTGGGCTTCAGTCATCTGCGGGCCAACGCCGCAGGAAGACGCCCTGCTGACTGTCTTGCAAAATCAGCTGCGGCGTTGGACAATGTGCCCAACTGCTAAAGCTGCATTGCTCAATGAGGCCTGAAGTGACGGATAACCCAACCTCCACACCGCCGGAAGAAGACGCCAAGCCCTGGGCTGCTGATAAGGCACCTTCTGTCGCATCATCCCCCAGCGCCACGGTTCCGGCCGCGACCCGGGATGGGCTGGCGCGCGGGCTTAGCGTTCTGGCGCTGGCGGCAGCCTTAGGCGGAACCGGCTATCTCTACCAACAGCAGTCTTCAGCGATTCCGTTAGATCCGGGTGTAACACCGGCTGAACTGGCACAGGTGCGGCAGGAAGTCAGCAATCTCTCCGAAAAACTGGCGCAACTGGCCGCCGCGCCGCCAACACCTGCCGTCACCGCCATGCCGACGCCGACCGTTAACACGGAGACCACGGCGCATCTTGCCAGTAAGGCGCAACTGCAGACGGCACTTGACGAAATGACGGCGTTGCGCGCGAAATTCAACAACCTGCAAGAAGGCGTGGCGCAAACCGAAGCCTTGAAGCAGGAACTGGCGCAGATGAAGAGTGACCTTTCCGTTGCTAACACCGCGATCAGCGGCATGCGCGGCCATGTGCAGCAAATGACGGCAAGTACGCAACAGGCGGCAGCGACGGAAGCGGCTTCACGCGCACGCATCCTGGCCTATATGCAATTGCGCAGCGCCGCAGCAGCGGCGGCACCGTTTGAAATGGAATTATCTTCACTATGTACACTGACGCGCGCGATGCCAGCACTAACGGCGGAATGCGTAAAGTTAGAACGTGCGGCGGCGGGCGGCGTGGCTACGCTGCCGATGTTGCAAGGCCGCTTCGCCGTCATGGCGCCGCCGGCCGAGCGCGCGGTAGCGATGGCCGAAGCTAAGGATTGGAAAGATCGTTTGAAGGTGAGCCTAGATGAGGTGGTGCGTATCCGCAAAATCGGTGATAGCGGGGAAACTGAAATGCCGAAGCTGATGCATGATACCAGTGCCGCCCTGCAGCGCGGAAATCTAGCAGCGGCGCTGGCGAAGGTGCAGACCATGCCACCTTTGGCGCAGCAAGCGCTGCAAGAATGGCTGGGCGACGCCCAATTACGCTTGGATGTTGACGCCGCATTGGTGCGCATCGGCACCGCGTTGGGGCAGGAGCCGGTTGGGGAAAACCAAACACCTGCACCAAAGGAAATGAGTCAAGATGAACCGGTTGGGAATTCGCTGGCCGCTCCGGATAAAGGCGCGCCGCCGTGATCAAACTCCTCTGGTTTATCCTCAAATTTGGGCTGATCATCGCTGTTGCCGTCTGGTTGGCGGACGAGCCAGGGAGACTGACGCTAACTTGGCAAGGCTATAGTGTCGAAACCTCTGCCGCCGTTCTGTTTGTTGCCGTGTTTCTGCTGGTGGCGGCAAGCCTGCTGGCCTACCGGCTGGTGCGGCTCCTGCGGTATGGTCCGCGCGGCATCAAAATTCGCCGCCGGCTGCATCAGCAGCAGATGGGGCTTGAGCGTTTAGGACAGGGCTATGCCGCTCTAGCGGCCGGCGATGCAGCGGCGGCTGGCAAAGCGGCTTTAGCGGCGCGCAAACAACTGGGCGGCAACCATGTGCTGACGCAGTGGCTGCAAGCACAGGCCGCACAACTGGCGGGTGATCACGCCACGGCGACCACGATATTCACGCAGCTCACGCAGGACAAACCGCATGCGGTTCTGGGTTATCGCGGCCTCATTGGCACGGCGCTGCGCCAGAACAACCATGCCCAGGCGGCGGTGCTGCTGGAAGATTTGGCCAAGGCGCAACCCAAGGCGCCATGGCTGGATGTTGCGCGTTATGAAGTGGCGTCGCGCCAAGGTGACTGGGGACGTGCGGCGCAGGCGCTGCGTCGTGCCGGCACGCAGAAACTGCTGGATGTCGTTGATGCCAGTACCCGTGAAGCCGCCCTGCTGGTAGCGGAGACACGGGGCGCAGTGGCCCTACAGGAAATGCCGCGCGCTCTGCAATTGGCGGAACAGGCGCAGGGCAAGGCACCAGACTGGTTGCCCGCGCGTATCGAGCTGGTGCGCACACTGCTTGCTGCCGGCTATGTCAAGCCAGCGCTGAAGCGCGTTGAGAAATTGTGGGACACAACACCGCACCCCGAACTCGGCGCCCTCTATTTGCAGGCACTGGGCGAAGAAGCACCCCTTAAGCTCTTCAAGCGCGTGGAGCAACTTACCCGCAACACTTTGCAGCATCCTGCCAGCCTGGTACTGCTGGCGCGCACCGCCACGGCCGCCGGCTTGTGGGGTGAGGCGACGCGGCACTTGCAGCGCGCGATTACCCTTGCGCCGACGCGCGCGATGCATCTTTTGCTGGCTGAACTGGCGGAAAAGGAAAGCCGTCCACCCAATCTAGTTCGCGACGCCTTGCGCGCCGCTGCACAAGCGCCTGCTGACCCCTCCTGGCGCTGCCAGAGCTGTGGCCATGATGCCGAACACTGGGAAATCAACTGCCCTTCTTGCGGCGCGCAGCACAGCATTTCCTGGCACGATGCACACGCCGCACCGCGGCTGGAGGCTAGCCCGCAGGCCAAGCCAGCATGAAGCGCGCCGTGGCAATTTTTGATTTCGACGGCACTCTTGTGCAGGACGATTCCCTGCCAGCTTTCGTCAGCTGCTGTGTCGGTTGGCCGCGCACCCTGGTCGCGGCGCTTGTTGCCAGCCTCTTCACGCTTGGTGCCGCTGACCGGCGCACTGCTTTCAAAGCGATGTGGCTGAAATTGACCCTGCGCGGCTTCGCGGTCGAACGCTTGCCCGCGGTGTTGGAGCGTCTGGAGCATCGGCTGGTATGGATTGAACAGAGCCTTATGCGGCTGCAATGGCACAAGCAGCGTGGCGATTTGATCGTCATCGCCTCAGGTGGGCTTGATGTGTATCTCGCGCACATCCTGCGCGCTTACGCGCCGGATCATTTCCTCTGCACGGCGATTGAGCAGGTAGAAGGCCGCTTGACCGGCACCATGATCGGCGGCAATTGCGTGCGGGCGGAGAAGGCGCGGCGGGTTCAAGAATTATTGCACAGCCTTGGCGCGCCTGGTGAGGTCTGGGCTTACGGCAATCTGCCGCATGATCTGCCCATGTTGCGCCTCGCTACGCATCAGGTGATCGTCTAGTAATTTAATCCTTCACGCACCGGAAATGCACGATCTTGCCGGTGAAGTCGCCGTCTTCGCCGCGACATTCTTGGCTGGTGCCGAGGACGCCGGCGGCGCTGCCGATCAGTTCAGCCGACTTGCCATACTCTTCGCAATGCTCCTGCGCGGCATCAATTGTCCCCTGAATATCATCCGGTTTTGCACAGAGTGCTGCCATCGCCGGACTTTTACCGACAAGGTGCGCGGCAGGACTGGAACAACCAGCCAGAGCGACGATGAGAAACAAGCAAAGATAACGGTGCATCATGGTCTATTCCACAGTCGTTGGAGGGCGTCCTTGCTTGCGTTGCCGCTCTATTCCAGTAACATACCGCAAGACTAAGCCAACAAGCCTATTGCCGCAAGGGAGAGCGATTATGTCAACCAACACCGTCCACCTGCACCGGGTGCTGCGTGCGCCGCCGGAGCGGGTTTATCGCGCCTTTCTGGACGGTGATGCCCTGGTCAAATGGATTCCGCCCAACGGCTTTACCGCCAAGATGCACGCGCAGGACGTGAAGGTAGGCGGTGCTTTCCGCATGTCCTTCACCAATTTTTCGTCACGTCAGACAATGTTTTTTGGTGGCACCTATCTCGAACTCACGCCGCACAGCCGCCTGCGTTATACGGACAAGTTCGATGATCCCAATCTACCCGGTGAAATGCAGGTCACGATTGACCTTAAAGCGGTTTCTTGCGGCACCGACCTGACCATCACACAGGCCGGCGTCCCCGCCGTCATTCCGCTGGAGGCGTGCTATTGCGGCTGGCAGGAATCGCTATCACTACTCGCGAAACTGGTTGAGGCTGAGATTCCGTGAGCTTGGAGCGCGACCGCGTTTAGTTGTTGGGTAGGAATCGTTCCAAGTAACCGCGATATCACGGAAATCATCCAGAAAAACAGCGTAGGGAGATAATGCTCACGTTGCGTCTTATCTGCGCCTTCACTTAATGAGCGCGATACCTCTCTTTGTGAAGGGGGCACCATAATCAGTCGGATACAGCAATCCTCATTCTACGCAGCCAGGATTGGGTATTGTCAGAGAGTTTGTGAAGTGAACCGTTTGGGAAAATCCTCAATCTCTTGTACGATTTACTAAGAAGGTGGCTGCAGAGCTAAACATTTCAGGCGGCATAGAAATCACGGTCTTTAGTCCGTGTGGCTGCACCAAAAAGTGAAACTACGTAGGTGCCAGTGAGCGCTAGATCGCATCCGAGATACATAGTTTCAGCTGGGAGTGCCTTGCTGCCGGGCGCTGCGCTTGACGTTGCACTGTCTTTCCTTCTGCTTGGGAAGCAATACCCACCGCACATACCAGCGTTTGGCATCGTCATGGCTTTGCTGGCGTTCTTCTTGCGCCGATCCAATCTCACAGTTGCATTTAACCTTGCGCACTGGCTTTCATTATTCCTCTTTGGTTGGTTGCCTATTGTCGTCCTCGCCCCACTTACGTTACTCCCTGCCTTCCAGCGCGCACAGATTAACCTTGAGCCACATGAATACTTCATGGCCGGGGCCTATATCCTAGTTCTGCTCGGTTCCTGGTCGGTTTGCTTGGGCTTTCTTCTGAAAGCAAACGTTCCGGCCATGCGCAAGGAACGCGGTTTGCGCTGTACGCCAATATCACACTCGGTGTACGCAGGAGCTGCTGCGGGGTGTGTATTGGCCTTGCTTGCAATCCTCCAACCGAACAGCGTCGTAGTATCATCACCATATAGCCAAGCACCGAGCGTTTCCATCGAACAAGACAGAAAGTGAGACTTGAACTGCATCCGGTTGGATGACACTTGCTCGCTCACTCGGTATCAATTTCCTTTCGCAGCTTCCTTCTGGATCGCCTCGAACCGGGCTTTAGTTTCGATTTCAAGCTGCTTCTGCGCGCTGGCACTATGCCGGACGGGCCACGCAAGATCGTGTATAACCTGTCAGCGGCGCTGGCATCGAGTTCGGCCCCCTGCGTAATGCGCCCTGGTGCCCAAGACCGCCATCAACATCGAGTTGGGCATCGCCTAGGGGCAGGTAACACGAGACCATGACAGTATTGCGACCAAGAACGCATGCGCACCCCGTAAGACTCTTCCTGAAGACAGCATGACGCAGAAACTGGCGTATGAAGTGATGTTATGTCATTCACATTACCAGAAGTGTCAGGCGCTACATTCAAATCAGGCTATGCACAGATGAGGGGGGGGCAATTATTCTTGCAACAGTCTCAATATGTCTATATATCTGGACATATGGATATTAATCGCGCTGTAATCGCTTTGTCAGCCTTGTCGCAGGAGACGCGCTTGCGCGTATTCAAACTGTTGATTGAGTATGGGGGAGAAGGGGCGCCCGCCGGGCTACTCAGTGAACAGTTGGACATTCCGCACAACACGCTCTCCTTTCATCTTTCTCATTTGAGCCATGCGGGCTTAGTGCAGTCGCGTCGCGCGGGCCGCTCGATCATCTACACGGCGAATAACGCTACCGCGCAGAGTCTGCTGACATTTCTAGTCGAGAATTGCTGCGCACGCGATAAATCCTACCAATGCTGTCCATCGCCAAAGGCACCAACCCGAAAGAAAGGCAAGAAATCATGAAGCGCATGCATGTCCATGTTTCAGTCAAGAATCTCGCGGAATCGATCCGCTTCTATAGCGCGCTGTTCGGCGCGCAGCCGGTCAAGACCAAGCCAGATTATGCCAAATGGATGCTGGAAGACCCGCGTCTTAATTTCGCTATTTCAACGCGTTCCGGTCATGTAGGCATTGACCACCTGGGGCTGCAGGTAGACGACGGGGCGGAGTTGAATGCTTTGCGTGAGCAACTGGTCAAAGCTGACCTGACGACGCATGACGTTGGCGAGACCGTGTGTTGCTATGCCAAGTCTGAAAAATCATGGGTTAAAGACCCTTCCGGCATCGCCTGGGAGGCATATCATACAATGGAAGACGCCCAGATATTTTCGGCAGTAGAAGCTGAAAATGCCTGCTGCGTGCCAGAGACCAAAGCCACAGCGAGTTGTGGCGAGCCGTCCGGCAAGACCACCACAAATTGTTGTTAGCATGCTAAATATTTTGGTGCTTTGCACCGGCAATTCATGTCGCAGCATTATGGCTGAAGGGCTTCTAAATCATTACGGCCATGGCCGCTTTATGGCTTTTAGTGCTGGCAGCCACCCGAGCGGTTTTGTCCACCCGATGAGCCTCTCCACGCTCACGGCAAACGGTGTAAACGGTGAAGGGTTTCGCAGCAAATCATGGGACGAATTCACGGGTAAGCCTTTGGATATCGTGATCACGGTTTGCGATAATGCCGCTGGCGAAATCTGTCCGTTGTTTAGAGGCACT
>CAYOGS010000016.1:0-14625 GCA_964403435.1 uncultured Rhodospirillales bacterium
ATGGTATCGCAGCAATGCCAGGATTAAAGATTGATGCCGCCTTTTGGGGTCCGGTGTACCGTGGTTGTCGCCCCGGTCTTCTGGAGTGGTGCTGATTGTGCAGGCGGAATATAGCGCAGATCGCCTTGTTTTTGTGGGGCGACCACGCCGCCCATATGGGTTTCAGCGCCAAACTTGATCTGAGCGCATTCCGTTCCCCCGCTATAGGCCTGTGCTGTCACTGCCACGGTCTTGCCGCCTAGCAAGGCTTGTTCCGGGGTCTGATTGCCAAAAGCACGCTGATAAGTTTCCGGATCGCCATTGGTGGCCACGGGGCCACCTTGTCCTGCTTTAGATGTCATCAAAACATAGTTTCCTTTAGCGTCTCGTTCAACCACCACTAATCCAGACTCCACGCTGCCACTCTTTTGATTCCGTACCGCTGCGCCAAGAATGGCGCAGTCCGCGTTGCTATCGCCAAGATAGCTGAGCGCGCCGCGTACATCATTCGAGGTAACCGCGCCATCTGGGATTTTGCCAGAAAAAAACCGGCCCTGATTGTGCAGGTTCACAGCGTCCACCAATTGGGTGGCAACCCCGTCATTATAATTGACTGGAGGTTCGGCGGCTTGCGGTTCTCCGGCTCTGAGAGCGCCAACCAGGCTGGCGGTCGCAAGAGTGCCGATGACTGCCTGGCGGCCAAGTTCTCGTAGATTTGCGTAACTTGTAGATTTACTCATTCTCATGTCCTAAGAAACCAGTATGGCGTCGACATGCTTTTAGCGTAGCATAAAGTTCTGCAAGTAAATTTAATGTCATACGGACTATCATGGTAAATTGGGAAGAATTCCTGCGTTCTCCTGGGTTTATGTCATGCGTTTTTTGCCTACTTAGCCTGTGGCCTCTTCTGCGGGTCTTGCGGCGTGTAGGCCTGCCGGGCGGTTATGCGTGGCTCATCTGGCTTAATCTGCTGTTGCCGGGCCTGGGGCTGGCGGCAGTGTTGGGTGTGCTGTGCCACAAAACCTGGCCGCATTATCCCAAGCCAGTCAAATGGCGCAAGACGAGCATCTGGGGGCAGTCGTGAATGCCCCGGATCTGCTGCAAGTGCTGGATAGACCGGCAGCTTGGTTCTTTGCCCTGCCGCCGACGCTCAGTTTTTTTGTCTACGGTCTGCTGACGGCCTATAGCATTGCGGCCGGCGGCATGGTGCTGGCACGGAGTGGCATTAAACCACTATGGGTGCTGCTCTTGCTGGTGCCCACACTCAATCTAGTTTGTATTTGGCTGTGGGCGCTGCGCCCCTGGCCGGCCGATAAAATGCGAGGAGAATGACATGGAGTATCGTCCGCTGGGGCGCACAGAATTGAAAGTTTCTGCCATCTGCCTCGGCACCATGACCTGGGGCAAGCAGAACACAGAGGTCGAAGCGCATGAACAGATGGATTACGCGTTAAGTCACGGCGTGAATTTTTGGGACACAGCGGAACTTTATCCGGTAGTGCCGGAGGCGGAAACGCAGGGGCGCACGGAAGAATATATCGGCACCTGGTTCAAGCAGCGCGGGCAATGCGACAAGGTGGTGCTGGCTACCAAGATCGCCGGCGGCGGCACGGCTTGGATTCGTGGCGGCGCGCCTGTGACAACAGCAGGCTTGCGCCAGGCGCTGGACGATAGTCTGAAACGGCTGCAGACGGATTATATTGACCTGTATCAAATCCATTGGCCGCAGCGTCCCGGCACGGCTTTCGCCAATCATTGGAAATTGTCGCCGGTCATGCAGGACGCAACGCCGCACCGCGAGAAAATCCTGGAAATTCTGCACGCGCTCGATGTTGCGGTTAAAGCCGGTAAAATCCGCCATGCCGGCCTCTCCAACGAGACTGCTTGGGGCACTTTGCAATATCTGCATCTGGCTGAGAAGCACGGTCTGCCGCGCATGGCCAGCATCCAGAATGAATACTCGCTGCTCGACCGGATTTTCGAGCCGGATTTGGCGGAAATCGCCGCCTATGAGCAGGTGGGGCTGCTAGCCTGGTCGCCTTTGGCCGGCGGCATGATCAGCGGCAAATATCTGGATGGTGCCCGCCCGGTCGGCGCGCGCTGGACGGTGATGGGCAGCCGCTACAGCCACCGCGACACGCCGCAAGCTAGCGCCGCCATCAAGGCCTATATGGCTCTGGCCAAGCAGCACGGGCTGGACATGTGCCAGATGGCGCTGGCCTTCGTGACGATGCGCCCGTTCACCACCGCCACCATCATCGGTGCCACCACCCTTGAACAGCTGAAAACGGACATCGCCGCCGGCGCCATCAAACTATCCGCCGAGGTACTGGCAGGGATCGAGAAAATCCGCCGCGACTATCCGATGCCATTTTGAACCGACTTGGAGAAATTTAGCAGAGCGTCAGGCTGCGACGTGCCGCTGCGCGGAAACCGAAAAACGGTCGACGCGGGCGCAGCCTGGCGCGGCTGGTCACCTGATGGCGAGCGGCGCGTAGGTCGTCATATGTCTTCACCGCATCAAACACCGGCGCGACGAATAGAGCAGCGGCGCAATCAAAAATTGACCAGACAGCGGGTTCTGCACGCAAAGTGGCATAACGACTCATGCAATATCCTTCCCTGCTAATCAGGTCAGGATAGGCGGTCACGCTTAATGGCCGTTGAACAATGCAGCGAATGCCGGATAATTCTTGGCGCGGAATTTATCTCAAATTGCGCGCAATGCTTTTTAGATTGAGCCGCATCAGCCATTGGACGCAGCACATGAAGATTGATTTCCGCTATCAAATCAAGGTGCGCCCTACACTCATTGCTATACGTTGCCCACAATGTAGCAGTAACGCGCTGCTTCACAGCCCACCAACAGACATTTTAGAGCAGATCGGAAAAACCGCCTTCTATCGGGTGAGGGAAAGCGCCAAGCGCATTACCGGCGAGATTGCCGGTCGGATGACTTGCACGAGCTGCGGCCTGAGCAAAGACGGCAGCATCACCTGGCCTTCCGCCGCCTACTATCAATTTCGCATCGGGACCGGCACCGTCTGGGCCTGGAACAGGGAGTATCTGCTGCTGCTGCGCGACTGGATAGCTGCTGACAGTCGCGACGAAAACATGCTCTGGTCAACGAAACGATTTCCCGATGCGCGCGTGCGGTTTCCGTATGCGCATTTTCTCGCGAACCTGCCGCGGTACATATTACTAAAGCGCAACCGCGCCGCGATCGTAAAGCAGGCTGACGATCTACTCCGCCGCCAATAGTCGCAGCCAGTGCCAGCGATTGATTAGGGTGGTGACCTCGATGGGATTTGAACCCATGACCCCCTGATTAAAAGTCAGATGCTCTACCGGCTGAGCTACGAGGTCACACATGCGGCACATCAGCAACAAAGCCAGTGAAATACACGCCAGCCCATGGGCTTGTCCAGCCCAAACTCTGAGGGGCAATTCTTTCTTACGGAACAGGGCAATGTTGACGGCTGCCTAAGCGCATCTGGCAACGTTGGCAACCATGGTTGGAGAGTTGAGACTGTGGAAGCAGGTTAGGTCTTAAAACGGAACTATTATTGATTTACTGCTACCCCGAGTTAGATTGACGACAACCTGCTTGGCTGAAAAATCCCAGGCTGCACGCGTAGGATAGCCAACAAAATCGTTCGACAATCGAATGCGTTTTCGACCCTCAGACCTAAAAAGCATCAGTCTGCCATCGGCCACGTTCGTGTAAATCAAGAGTGAGCCATCCGGCGATATGACAGTGTCGAAACGATCGCATCGACACAACTCTTCATCTTCAAAGTAGATAAATGAAAAATGCGACACCCCTTCAAACACGCCAGGTGGATTGATTTGAGAACGCATAACTTCTCTGTATCCAAAACCTATTTCTTGCCAGCGTTCTTGCAATACTGTGCCCGGCGGCAGCGATTGCTCGAAGGGTAAATCATCTGCCAGACAGATGTTTGATAACGAACAAACAAAAACTAGGAGTCCAGAAAGTTTGGTTAGCGAAAAGTTGGCCGTAAATTTCACGACGTCACCCCCGTGGATCCGATTGAGCGCGTGCCGACTACTCCAACTTCAAAGCAGTAATTTCAAAACACTTTAATGCGTCGGCACCGGGGCGAAGCTGGTGGGCGCGGGGTCTAGGATATCGCGGCCGCCGAAGGCCACTCGGTTGACCGCAAAGGCGCGCTCTGCCGTGCCGTCGGCGCGCAGGCGGAAGGCGCCGTCTACGCCCATGAAGCCGCTCGAGCTGGTCAAGGCTGCCGCGTCCGGCTTGATGCCGCGTTTTTGCAATGCGGCGGCCAGCGCCACAGCGTCATATGCCAGGCCGGCGATGGTCGGCGCCGGTGCGGCGTAGGCTTGCTGGTAACTGCGCTGGAAGCGGGCACGGTCACCCCCTTCCGGCGCCGCATACCAGCCGCCGATCAAGGCGGGCACGGCACGGCCGGCGCCGTCTTCGGCCCACAATGAAGTGCCGAGCAGACGAACATGTCGCCCATCCAGCGCCGACGGAATAGCCGTATTGCGTAGCGCGGCGGGCGCTTCTGCCAGGAATAATGTATCGAGCATCTGGCGCTGCGTCGCCAACTCTTCAAGTTGGCGTCCGATCTGGGTCGTGCCGGCGGCATAACGCTTGAGCGACAGATTGGCCCCGCCGCATCGCTGCACTGCTTGGCTTAGGCTCTGTGCAACCAGTTCGCCATAAGCGCTGTCCGGCAGCACGCCGGCGAAGCGCCGGCTATTCTGCGCGCAGGCGAAGCTGGTGACGCGGCTGACTTGATCCTGCGGCGCGAAGCCCAGCACATAAATGCCGCTGCCGGCCACCTTGGTATCGTTAGAAAGCGCCAAAACCGCCACATCGCGGCGCAAGGCCTCGGCCTTGACGGCGGCCACTTGCGGCGCGAACAACGGCCCCACCACCAGCTTCACGCCGCTATCGGCCAATTGTTTGAAAGCGTCTAACGCTTGCTGGGGCGAATCCCCGGTATCGCGTGGTAGCAATTCAATGGCGGCGCCATTGTCGTCAAACACTGCCAGCTGCGCTGCATTCTGCAACGCTTGCCCTACATCAGCGCGCGCGCCGGAAAGTGGCAGCAAGAGGCCAACCTTCAAGCTCGATGCGGCCGCCGGCAATTGCACATTCTTGGCGTTTTTGGTTGCCGATTTGACGCGCGGCGTTTGGGCGCTATCCTGTAACGTGACACAAGCATTGAGCAGCAGGAGCCCCAGTAATGGCACGCCGCAAAGCGACCGCCGCCAAAAAGCAAAGCGGGCGGATGCCGGAACCGCAACGGCACAAGGAAGGGGAAGCTGCATCGGCGGAACTCCGCAAGGTGGATTACGCCGCCTTGGCGCAAGCCATGCTCCAGGCGATACCAGCCGAAATTAGCGGGAAGACCGCGGCAAGTAAAGCCGGCGCCGGCAGCCTAGTGCTGGTGGCCACACCTATCGGCCATCGCGGCGATATCACGCTGCGGGCTTTGGTTACCTTGGCGCAGGCCGACCTGATTTTGTGCGAAGATACGCGGCAGAGCGGTGCCCTCTTGCGTGCCTATGGCATCGCCACGCCACTCTTGTCTTATAACGAGCATAATGCCGCCGCGCGCGAGGCGGAGATTCTTGACCGCCTGCAGCGCGGTGCGTGCATCGCTCTGGTCAGTGATGCCGGCACGCCGGTGATCTCAGACCCAGGCTGGCGCCTGGTCAGCGCCTGTCGGGCGGCTGATCTTGCGGTCACTGCCTGTCCGGGACCGGTCGCGCAAGTGACGGGTTTGGTGGTCAGTGGTCTGCCGCCGCAGCCTTATCTGTTCGCCGGATTTCTGCCTGCACGTGCGGCAGCGCGTCGTCAGGAATTGGCACCATGGGCGGCGCTGCCGGCAACACTAGTTTTCTATGAAGCGCCGTCGCGCCTCGCCGCTAGTCTGGCCGATATGCTCATGGTCTGCGGCGACCGTCCGGCCGCTGTGGCGCGGGAGCTGACCAAACTGCATGAGGAATGTCGCGTAGGGAGTTTGAGCGTCTTGGCAGCGCACTACGCCGTCACGCCGCCCAAGGGAGAGTTGATCGTACTGCTGGGGCCGGCCACGGTGCAGGCTGCTGCGTTCGATGATGTCGCGCTCACGGCTTTGCTCCAGCCCGCGTTACAACTGCACAGCCTGCGCGATGCCGTGATCTCAGTGGCGGCGCAGACCGGTGTGGCGCGTGACCGGATTTACCAACTGGCCTTGCGCCTGCGGCGGGCATAAAGCACCGCCTCCGCTGCCGTTACTGTCTGCGGAATTTTTCTGTCACCTTTCGTTGCGTGCTACGGGATTCTGGCAACGTAAAAACGCAGGCCGCAGAGCGAGAATGATAGTGTAGCGGCCACGGCCTAGCTCATCGCCGTCATTGAAGTTCAGTTACGGCGGCAAGTCAACCGGCAGCGCCGCACAAAGCATGCTAGCGCGCTGGCCAAAATGTCATGATGTTGCAGCTGCGTTTCGATGTGATGTTGCTGACTCTGCCGCTGCAGGTGCAAAAAGCCTGTCCAGAATAGTCCTCAGTCGACTGAGCAATAACCCATCTATGTTAAGGCCATTATGGATTACTGCAGGGCAGGCTTTGTGCGCGCGCCGTTGAACAAAAATCTGATACCGCATCACTGTCGCTGAAACCATAGAGTCGGATGCGGAATTGGGGCGTGCCGTCCGAGTTCATGGTCGTGACCACATTCATCACCGGATGCGTTGGCAGCGCGTCATGCAACTGACGTTGTAGGAGTGTTTGATAACGCACTGCCACAGCGTCTGTGGCATAGGGGCCAAAGACAGCGGATTGCGTGCTGTTAGACATAGTTGAGGGTCTTATCGCTTGACCGCGGCGCAACTTCCACAACTGCCGGCTAGGTGTCGTTTGCGCTGGCAACACGCTGGCTGACACCGGTTCAGCTACGGCCAACATAACAGGTGGCATAATGCTGGGGTGCGGTGTTGGTTCCAGTGCCATCGGGATGACGGGCTGGGCTGGACTCACCGCAACCCTGGTACCGATTGTCGTCGGAATCACCTGCTGTTTATTGGCAGATAAAGCCACGGTCTCAGGCTCTATCTTTGCCATGGATTTAGGCGTTGTCGGCGACGAAGCGATGGCAGGTGGCGGCTCGGAGAGGCTGATGCCGGCGGCGCTTAAAGGCAATGCGGTTTCCGTTGGAGCAGGTGGTGCCGGCAAGGCAGAAAGCGAAGGCGGCGGCACGGGTTGCGGAAGTGCGACTGGCAATGATGGTTGTGAGGGCCGCGTTTCAACCGGGGTCTGGCGTGAGGTTAGCGCTGACAGTACTGCCGGGGGCTGAGAAGATTCAGCCGGTGATATGGCGGGCACTGCTGATTGTCCAGTTTGTGAAAGGGCGCCATATTTTTGCTGCTCGCGCGTCTTGCTAAGCGCTAGCGCCAGATTTTTGCGAATACTATCCGTACCCTTGAAACTCTCGGCTGCTGGAGCCAGCACGGCAGCAGCGCCAACAGCATCGCCGCTCATCAGCAGCGACAGGCCAAGATTATTGATAGCTGTCATATCGTCAGCATTCTGGGCCAAAGCGGCGCGGTATTGGTCTTGGGCGGCGGGATGTTCGCCTAATTGATCCAGTGAAACGCCCAAACCATTCAGGGCCTTGCTGTCTCGTCTGTCGACGGCCAGCGCGGCGCGATAATGTTGAGCAGCGCCAGCAGCATCGCCCTGCGTCAGGCGCAGCTTGGCATAGTCGCGCAGGATTGGAGCATTGTCGCTGTCATACCGTAGAGCTTCGCGGAAGGTGCGTTCGGCCGCGGCGGGGTCGCCCATCATCTGCTGCAATTTCGCCAGCCCGTAATAGGCAGCCACGTTCTTTTCATCCAAGGTAATCGCCCGCTCGTAAAAAGCGGCAGCCATGGCGTTGTCGCCCTGGCTTTGCAGCCGGTCGGCGAGCCGTACCAGCGCGCCTTTATCGAGCTCACTGTGGCGGGGCGTCGCCGGCTCGTCGGCAACGCAAGCCGTCAGAGCGAGTAAGGCGCAGAAAGCGGCGCGAGAGCTTAACGGGAACCGGCTGGGCATGGGAAAACCTGCGGGCAGGGTGATTCTCCGAAAGATGCTAGCATGGTTAAAGCAAGGCGACAGCAAAATTAACGATTCTTTAGCCACCGCCCAGCATGCTCCAAACATGAACGCCCGCCCCACTACGACAGCTGCACCCAGCAACACGGTCTTGGATTTGCCGCGCCTGATTGAGCGCATGCATCGCCGCTACCTGGATGTCGTGCGTCTGGAAATGGCACGCATTGATGTGCATGACATCAGCCCGGTGCAGGTGATGATGCTTGCCAATATCGGGCTAGAAGAGATTTCAGTGCGCGATCTGATCGAACGCGGTTATTACTTGGGCTCCAACGCCTCTTATAATCTCAAGCAACTGGTGGATGGTGGCTATGTCAGCCGCCAGGCCGCGGCGCGCGACAAGCGTCTGGCGCGGCTCAAGCTTTCCGACAAAGGGCGCCATGTGCTGGAGCAGCTGCATAAGCTGGATTCCGGCCTGGCCGAGCCGATGTTGCGCGGCGGCACCGAGATGGGCGAATTTGACAGCGCCTACCGTCTGCTCCGCAAGCTGGAGCGTCGGTGGACCGATGCCATCCGCTATGCCGATGAAAAAGCAGCGGATTTGGACTAAAGCGCACCTCGAATTACCTCATTTTACTTTCATCGAGTCGCGTTACAATGCCCTCAGAAAGCCGATTGGGGCACGAGGGGGCAAATGGCTAACGGATCGAACGGTGACTCAGAATTGGGAGCGTTGTTCCTGCTCAGGCAGATGACGGATACAACTGGTTCGTACCAGCCTCCAAAGTCTTCGTACCAGCCTCAACCGGCGGCGCAAAGACCAATGCAGCAGCCACAGGCTGACGCGGTGCCGGCAGATCGTCTGAGTGCAAATGCAGAATATAGTGGTGGTACGCAAGACGGAACCGGCGGTAGTTCTGACACTAGCAAAAATAATACTGGCAAAAAAAGTACTTTGATCCGCGATCTAATCATCGGTTCAGCGGCAGGTTTAATTATCGCCTATGGCGTCGGCATGTATAAAGATCGCCATGCCGATAGCGCCGCGATTGAAGCCTTCCGCGCAGCCTCGCGCGAGGCCACTTCGGCGATCGGTTTGGGCAATGCCGTTTATGAAGTAACGGCCGAAAAAGGTGCATGCTTGCATCGCGCCGACGAAGTGCGCAGCCAAATCAATCCGGTGCAATGTTTGCCGACTGGCACGCGTGTGCGGGGTATTGTTGCTGCACCGACGCATAGCGATGTAGCTGAATCTAGACAATGGTTGCTCGTCAGCCTTACAGCGACCGAGGTGCGGACGAGACAAAAGAGTACGGCAAATGAGTTTCCGCAAGGCTACCTTATTCCTTATGGCGCGGTGCGACCCGTTACAGGCGCGGCGGCCAATGCAGCAGCCCCGAAGTAGTTTTTCTGCCGACTGGTTTTAGCCCTGACAGCTTGTAAGTGAGAATGAATTGCGTTAGCTTGTGTCCATTCATCCTTCATGATGGGAAAGCATGCGCGTTCGAACTGGTTTTTTGGCAACTTTTGTTGCGCTAGCCTCAATCGGCAGTCTCCAAGCGGCCGGTAGCACGACCAAACCGACATTCCATCCCCGTCTGGCTCAAAACAACTTCGTAGGCACTAAATCAGCTTATAATCTGACCTTCGCTCTGGAAAAAGCACTCATCAACGCTTGGGGAATCGCCATCCGGCCGGCCGGCGCAGGCGGGCATTTCTGGGTCACGGCCAAGGATGTGTCGTACGAATATGTCGGCGATGTCAGCCAGTCACCGGACGAGAAGCTGCGCGCTCTGCATACTGACAATTTGAAATACGTCAAACTTCCAGTAGGCGGCGACGATAAATTTGCCACCGGCGTGGTCTTCAGCGACAGCGCCAAGGATTTCATCGTGACTCAGGCTGTAGCAGGTGCGGATCCGATCACGGCGCCGGCCAAATTCCTATTCGCCAGCGATGGTGGCATCATCTCTGCCTGGACAGAGCGCAAAAATCCGGAAGGCGGTTTCGACCGCTCCGACAAGGCGGTGCCAGTGATCGACCAATCCGGTGCTGGGGCGCAATTCTTCGGCCTGGCCATCAGCGCGGCCTATGACCGGCTGTATGCCGCTGATTTTGGTGCGATGCCAGCCATCAAGGTATTTGACGGCAAATACCAGCCCATGGATATACGGTTTGATCAACCCTTTGACGTGAACAGTAACGGCAAGGTCGATGCTGGCGAATATGCACCATTCAATATTCAATCCCTGGTCACGCCGTCCGGGGCGTCGCATCTGTTCATTGCCTATGCCAAGACTCAAAAATGTCCCAAGACCGCCATCGTGGAAAAAGTCTGCGCCAAGGGCGAACTTTGGCCGGGTGAGGAAGACACAGCTAGCTCCGGCATGGGGCGGGTAGCGGAGTTCACCGAAGACGGTAAACTGGTGGCGGTCTGGCCGGATGCCGGAAAACTGAGTGCGCCCTGGGGCTTCGCCTTCGCGCCCGCCAGTTGGGGCAAGCTGGGCGGCGCGCTACTGGTGTCGAATTTCGGCTCCGGCACGATAGCCGCGTATGATGGCACCAGCCGAAAATTCATTGACTTGCTACGCGATGCCAAAGGCAAACCAGCCGTCGTGGATAAAATCTGGGGTATTCTCTTCGGTAACGGTGAAAGTCTGGGCGATAAGGACGCACTCTATTTCGCTGCCGGCCCCGATGATGAAAAAGCCGGCATCTTCGGCGTGCTGCGCCCCGTCGCGCAGTGAACGTGTCACGGCGCGCCGCCATATTTTTTCTGCTGTTTGGATTGCTGGCGGGAAACACCGCCTCAGCGAGCGATGATCTGATTATCGTTGGAGCTCCGGCTAGCAACGGGATGTATGACCCCAGCCTGGTCGCTTTCACCGAAAAAAATCTCTGGCTGAGTTACTCTGCCGTGCAGCCATTGCCAGATGGTTGGCCGCCAATGGTCAGCAGCCGCCTTGCCAGGTCGGACGATGGCGGGCTTAGCTGGTGGGATATTCGGGCAGTGGCGCCGGCTGCGCGCCAAGCTTTGCCGCCACCGCATGACAAGCTGAAGGCCGTTTGGGAGAACGAAGTTAGCCGGCTGTTCCATGTGCCGACGGCGCCTAAGGCGATGCAGTGGCAAATTCTGTACCATCGTTATTTGAGCGCGTGGCCTACTGGGATGCCGGAGGCCATTCGGTTGTTCGAACATGGCTGGATTGAATTACGACAGGCGGGGCAACCCGAAGGCCCCTGGTCGGAGCCGCGCAAGCTCTTTGCCGGCGGACTGTATAATCCGGTGAACAACAACAATCTGGGTGTGCCAGAACAACGCCTCGATAAATTGTTTCCCCAGCAACTCGGCCGCTGCCTGGCTTTTACCGAACCAGGGGTCTTGGTGCGTGGCGACAAAATTTATTTGGCGCTGAAATGCGCGACGAGCAAGGACTCCAGCATTGAGATGCTTTCCTGCGATTTGGACTTCAAAACTTGCCAGCCGGCCGGCCGGCTACTGACGGATGCTGACGCGGCGAGACTCGGCAACTATGCCAGCTGGTCGGCACCAGAACTGTTTGAAAAGCACAACAAGACTTATTTGCTGGTCACGCCGACCACCGAGCCGCACGAGGAATATCGCGGCTGCATGTTGTTTGAGTTGGAAAGTCTAAACCCTGCCAGGTTGAGTGCCAAAGAACCGCTCTGGCGCACCCAGTTTCCAGAGGGTGCCATCGGCGGTGCGTGCGCTTTCCATCCGGCCAGCGCGACCGGTCTGTTGGTGTCGCGCTTCCAGACAGCGCCGCCTTATTTTCATATCCAGGCAACAGGGCAGGCCTTGGCTCCCTAACAAATCATCAGGGAATGATTTATTCTGAATTCTATCTGTTAGACTGCCACCATAGGGAAAGAAGTTTGAGGAGAATTATGGTCAACATTCCGTTCAAATTTAGCGCGATCCTAGCCGCAATGCTGGTCACGTTCAGCTCGCAAGGAGCGGCAGCCGATATGGAGCTGCGGGCGCGCTTTCGCACTCTGGGCGACATGCTGCACAATCCGGCCATGCAATATGCGCACGACACCAATACATCGGATGATGCTGCGGCCTATCAGATGGTCATCGGGCTCAACCTCGCCGCTCTAGGGCAGAAGTGCGACAGGGGGCAGCTCGCGGCAGCGGCTTGCGATGAATTCCTAACGGAGATGGCTGGCTATCTTGCCGATAACCAGGTTTCGATGATGGAAATTCAACCCTGGCTAGAGCGCATTAAACCTTATACCAACTGATGATGCGCTGATATTAGCGCACTTCTTAACATCACGCCGCTGCCAGCAGCGGCTTGGCCAGTGCGGCGAGAGACTGTTCTGGTCGTGGGCCGAAATGGCTGATGACTTCGGATGCCGCCATGGCACCGAGGCGGCCGCAGGTAGCCAAATCATGGCCATGGGTGAAGCCATAGAGAAAACCGGCAGCGAATTGATCGCCGGCGCCGGTGCTGTCCACTGGTTTTACTGGCACGGCTGGCACGCGGATCAACTCCTTGCCCTGCGCCGCGATTATGGCGCCATGCTCGCTCATAGTGGTAACGAGCAGCGGGCATTTGTCGCGCAGGCTGGCGATGCCAGCCTCCACGTTTGGAGCTTCGGTCAGTGCCAGCAGCTCATGCTGATTGGCGAAGACGATATCGACGCCGGCAGTGATAAGATTGCGGAAGGCTTGCTTGTGCCGCTCCACGCAGAACGTGTCGGACAAGGTGAGCGCCATCTGCCGCCCGGCGCGGCTAGCGATACGAACGGCTTCGAAGAAGGCAGCCTGCGCGTCTGGCTTGTCAAAGAGATAGCCTTCCAGATAGGTCACTTGAGCGGCCTGAATCAGCGCGGGGTCGAGATCCTTGGGTGAGAAATGTACGGAGGCGCCGAGGAAAGTATTCATGCTGCGCTGCGCGTCCGGCGTCACCAACACGAGGCAGCGTGCGGTAGCTGCCCCTTCATGCGCCGGCGGCGTGATGAAGGTGGCGCCGATGGCCTGCATGTCGTGCCGGAAGATCTTTCCCAGTTGGTCGTCGCGTACCTTGCCCATGAAGGCCGCCTTACCGCCCAGGCTGGCGAAACCCGCCACGGTATTGGCGGCGCTGCCGCCGGAAGCTTCCACCGCCTGCCCCATCTTAGCATAGAGTGCGTCGGCGCGCGCTTCGTCAATCAATGTCATGCCGCCTTTGGCAATGCCTTCAGCCTGCAAAAAATCGTCCGTGGCGTGTGCCAACACGTCAACAATCGCGTTGCCGATGGCGCACAGGCCGTAGGTGGGGGTGGTCATATTAGGGTTCCTTGCCATACATTCCCAAGCAATCAGCAAGGTGCTGGCAGGCCGTGGTTTTGTCCAGCAGGAATTTTGCAAAAAAAACCAATACCCAATAGTGCGCTGGTCTTGCGGCATTGCGACAGTTATGCTGCGCCGGCTATCTCTGTCCGCGAATCGCCTGCCAAGGGTGTCCGCGACGCGCTTCTTAACTTCTATGAGGCGGTACTTGACGCAAGCAGAACTAAAACCGCTCTTAACGGCCCTGGTCACCGGCGCTACCGGTGGCATCGGGCTATGGACGGCACATGGGTTGGCAGCGCGCGGCTATCATGTTTTGCTGCATGGCCGGACAGCAGCAAAGGTGCAGCATGCGCAGCAATGGCTGCAGCAAACCGTGCCGGGGGCAAAGGTCACACCACTGCAGGCCGACCTGGCGGATAGCGGACAAATCAAGTCAATGCTTACATCGTTGCGGAAACGTACCGAATCGCTGGATCTGCTGGTCAACAATGCCGGCCTCATGGCGCCGCGCCATGTTATGACGGCGGACGGTGAAGAGGTTACCTGGGCGGTCAATCTTCTGGCACCCATGCAGTTAACGCAGGGGCTGCTGCCCCTACTGCAGCATGCCGCCGCCCGCCGCGGCAGCGCACGCATTATTAATGTCGGTTCGGCGGCCTCCGACCTGGCACGTCTCAACCTGCCCATGCTTCGCGATCGCGCCCGCACCACCAGTCGCTATGCCGGCCTACGCGTTTATGGCCAGACCAAACTGGCTTTACTCATTCATAGCACGGCGTTGGCGCAGCAGCTGGTGGGCACCGGCGTGGTGGTGCATTGCTTACATCCCGGAGCTGTCGGCACCCGGATTGCGGCGGTTGGTGGCTGGCTCGGTGCCTTCTGGGCGGTGGCATCGCCCTTTCTTCTGTCGGCTCGGCAAGGCGCGTCTTATACGCTTATGGCGGCATGTGATCCCGCCTGGGCTAACGTGACCGGTTGTTACCTCAAACGTGGCCGCGCTGTGCGGCGTAATCCACAGGCCTATGATGCTGTGCTAGCGGAAGAACTGCGCCACTTATCCACAGCCTTGCTGCTTGATGGTGCAAAGCAAAATTAGCTGTGCAAAACTCTGCCACTGCTGTTGCGATTCGTACGCCGATCATGATAGCTAACCATGACGAATGCGATACATTTTGACTGGAGAAAACGCGATGTTCGGACGCAAAGGGCAAGACCAAGGCAACTATGATCCCGCCAGCCTCAGTGGCACGGTGGTGAAGACGGAGCAGGCC